>JAJRXO010000082.1 GCA_024276255.1 Chloroflexota bacterium
CCCTGATCTCGGCCATTTTGCGGGTGTCGCAGGCTGAGTGGCGCCGCCCCATTACCCGCATTGCCGAGGCGATCACTGCCTTTGCTCTCGTTGTGGGCACGTTGCAGATCGTCTTCGACCTGGGGCGCCCCGATCGCCTGCTTTATCTCTTCCGCTTCGGTCGTCTGCAATCCCCATTGTTGTGGGATGCCGTGTCCGTAACAGCCTATTTCCTGGGCTCGCTCACCTATCTCTACCTGCCTATCATCCCGGATGCCGCCCTGCTGCGCGACAATCTGCCTGAGTATGCTCCCGCCTGGCGGCGAAAGTTGTATACCATGATGGCGCTGGGCTGGCGCGGCAACCGCGGCCAGTGGATCCGACTGGAGAAGCTGATCGCCATCATGGCGGTGCTGATCATCCCGGTGGCCGTTTCTGTGCATACGGTGATCTCCTGGATCCTGGCAACCACGGTACAGCCGGGTTGGCATAGCACGGTGTTCGGACCCTATTTCGTGGTGGGGGCGATTTTCTCCGGCATTGGCGCCCTCTTCATCGCCATGACGGCCGCCCGTCGCACCCTGCACCTGCAGGAATACATCACCGAACGCCAGTACCGTAACCTGGGTTATATTTTCATCACCATGTCGGCTGTGTGGTTCTATTTCACCTATGCCGAACACATGACTCAGGCCGCCGGTCAGCTGGCCGCCGAATTCCCCGTCCTGGCCAGCAAACTGTGGGGTCCATTCAGCTTCTCGTTCTGGTCCATGGTGGTGGTCATGTTGCTGGCTTTCTTCGTGCTGGTGTTCCCCATGCTCACCCCCTCATCCTGGAAACGATCCCGCATCCTGCGCCCGCAAACGGCCCTGGCCAGCGCCATCGTCTCGGTGTTGGCCATCTTCCTGCTGCAGATCCCGCAAACCGGGGGCGTGGCCGCCAACATATTCCCGGCCCTGCCCTCGGCTACATTGCGACTGGTGGCGGGATTCTTCGCCGTAATTGCCCTGCTGAGCGTTCTGCCCTGGCTCAAACGCCATCTGGTGGATTCCATGGTGATTGCCTCGGTCTTCGTGGTGGTCGGTATGTGGCTGGAGCGTTGGAATATCGTGGTGCCCACCATGACGCATCCCCGTCTTATGCCCTATGACTGGTATACGCCTACCCTTACAGAATGGTCGCTGTTTGCGGCCTCGGTTGCCATGTTCATTTTCATGTTCGTGCTGTTTTTCAAGCTGGTGCCCGCCGTGTCGGTATGGGAGGTGCGAGAAGGCCGGGTGATCGACGATGCCCACGCCCGCGCTGCCATGCCGCTGCCTGAACCCTCACCCTCGGCCGGGGGCATACAACCCGCTTTTGGCGACAATGAACCCACGTATTAACGAGGTGCCCCATGAATTTCCCGTTAGATAATCCCTTCTATCATTTCGTCTATCAAGTGGTCAATACGGCCGGTATTGGTGGTCTTATCGTGGGCGTTGAAGCGCTTCTGATCATGATTGCCGTGTTCTTCGGTCTGCGTTACGTCGCCAACGGCTCCAAACTGGATGAACCCGAAGCCTACGCCTATCCCACCCCAGCCTTACATAATCACGACGGCGAACATCAGGCCTGATCGTGTTTCTTCATTATGAACGAGCCTCAACGACAACACACCGAAACCATCGCTCGTGCTATCGTGCTGGACGCACTGGCCCAGGCTTTAAGCGATCCCGCTATCCTGGCCGGTGCGCCGGCTTCCTCGCCACTGGCTGACATCCTCAGTTCTGCGGTGAGCGAACTGGGGTCAGCGGCCTGCCGCCGCGCCCTTTTTGCCCTGGCCGAGCTTCCGCCGGCTGATGCCGACGACCTGCAACGGCGTTTTCAGGCCATTGTGCAGGCTCCGGATCGTCGACCGGTGCCCCTGTACGAATCCATGGCCCTGCATGGCCGCCTGATGAGCCCGGCCGCCTACGAGTTGGTGCAACTTTATCGCCAATATGGCCTGGAGCCCAACGGCGAATTGCCCGATTCCGCATCCGTGGAACTGGCATTTCTGGCCATGCTGGTGGAGGCTGAGGCCGATGCCCTGCTGGCGGAGGAGAAGAACGAGGCGCAGCGCTGGCGGAAGATCCAGCGCCAGTTCCTGAACGAACACATCATGACCTGGCTGCCCCTGGTTGGGCGGGCGCTGGCCCGCTCGGGCGATCCCCATATTACGGTGCTGGGGCATTTGCTGACAGACTTTTTGCAGGAAGAGCAGCTACGGGTGCTGATGAATCAACGCCGAAAGTCAAAGGGAAATATCCCTTTTGTCGATGGCGAGGCCTGCGGCCTGTGCGGCTTCTGCGTGCAGACCTGCCCCACCGGTGCATTGTGGGTATCGGAGAACGATACCGCCACCTACCTGGTGCTGAAACCCGAGAGCTGCATCGGCTGTGCAAAATGCCTGCCTGTGTGCCCCGACGACGCCCTGCGCATGGTCGGTCGTCCGCAGCAGTTGAGCCCCACCATCATCCTCCATCAGTCCCCGCGGGTGCATTGCCCCCGCTGTGGGGCCGCCACGGTCAGCCGGGCCGAGTTGGACGCCGTATTTTCCCGTCTTGAGGCGGATGCACAGCTACGATATCGCCTCAGTTTATGCGAATCGTGCAAGGGGCGCGTGTGAGCAGGGGCAGTATCGCTGATTTTCGGTGACCGGGCAGGGTACACAACATTCGCTTAACATGATTCTCATGCCACGTTAAGTTAAGAGGTGGCTATCAGGCGTATAATCAGGGACATTGGCTGCTGCATCCCGTTCGGTGACACAAGGTGCATGCCAGAGAATATTTTTCTTTCTGACCTCCGGGCCAGGTTCGCATCCTCACGTTCTAAAGAGATGACCTGATGAGCAAACTGCGTGAATCTTCAGAAAGCAAACATGGCCGCAAAGGCCG
>JAJRXO010000083.1 GCA_024276255.1 Chloroflexota bacterium
AGAATGATTCCAGAGTTCGCCTACCGGTGTCTGTCCTATTCCAACGATTGCAACGTCACGCATAATGGTTTTATTTTCGTAATTGGGGATGTAAGATTTGGCAGGAATGATGAACGCGGCGGGCGCTACTTCATGCGGATCTTGCCGCGATAGCGCAGATAGGTGGCATAATCAATCACGGTACGGCGGGCGATATAGTCCGCCGTCACCGGGGCCCTGTGCCTGCGCTCGCCAATGCACTCGTTAACGACGAACGACATAGCATCGCTGCCCGCGCCCGAGCCAAAAGAAACCACCATGATCCTCTCGCCGGGTTCGGCGACATCGAGCACTGCGCTGAGGCCGAGAATGGCCGCGCCGGAATAGGTGTTGCCAATGCGACCCACCAGCAGCCCTGTTTCCCATTGAGCGGGCTTAAAGCCCAGCATCCTGGCCGCCCGGGTGGGAAACTTGACATTGGGTTGATGCAAAACCACGTAATTGTAATCCTCCGGCGTACGCCCGAGTGCTTTCAACAGCAGCTCACCGGCAGTAAGGATATGATGGAAATAAGCAGGGTCGCCCGTAAAACGCATGCCGTGAGAAGGATACTCGGCATGGGGCCGCCGCCAGAAATCAGGCGTATCGGTCACATAGGAGACGGAGCCCTCAAACGAAGCCAGGGCGTCTTCGGCCGGCCCGATGATGTAGGCAGACCCGCCAGCTCCGGCCGTATATTCCAGGGCATCGCCGGGCCGTCCCTGAGCGGTGTCGGCGCCAATGCCCATGGCATAATCGGCCATACCCGAACCCACCAGACCAACAGCGGCAATCATGGCTTCGGTACCGGCCTTGCAGGCAAATTCCCAGTCGCCTGCCTGCACCAGGGGGGTAGCGCCAATGGCTTCGGCGACAATGGTGGATGTGGGTTTGACGGCATAGGGGTGGCTTTCGCTGCCCACCCACACAGCTCGCAGAGCATTGGGGGCAATGCCAGCGCGGGCCAGAGCATTGCGGGCGGCTTCGATAGCAATGGTCGCCGTGTCTTCATCCAGGCCGGGCACGGCCTTTTCCTCAATCGGTAATCCGCCCATGCCGTCCGTCCACATCTGTGAAACTTCGGCGGCGGGCAGACGATAGCGGGGAACGTAGGCGCCATAGCCGACAATGCCGACAGGACGCTGTGGTCGAAGTAGTTTGGATTGATCCATTATTTTACACTCGGCTTAATTAAAGCTGGGAGGAAGAATTGGATGATGTTCGCAGACGTCGGGCGTGCAGGCGCATGTGGCCCTGCTGGATGCCTTCGCTGACCAGGGCGCGCAGCGCAGCCAGATTTTGCGCCAGTCCGGCCGCGGCCATGATCTCTGACAGGGTACGGGCGTCCGGATGCTGCAAGATCTTCAGGGCCGCGCGG
This sequence comes from Chloroflexota bacterium, assembly GCA_024276255.1. Classification (GTDB taxonomy): domain Bacteria; phylum Chloroflexota; class Anaerolineae; order J102; family J102; genus JAADGC01. The sequence goes on from JAJRXO010000083.1 coordinate 1,397, forward strand.
GCGGCAGGATGCAGTTTGGTCAAGCCGCCCACCGTGCCCACAGCCAGGGGCAGCTCCAGACGCCCCACCAGGACATCATCTTCCACGTGCCAGTCCGTCAGGCTCTGATAGCGACCATTCCGGGCTGCATAGGCATGCGCTCCGGCCTCAATGGCGCGCCAGTCCTGACCGGTTGCCAGGGCCACGGCGTCGATGCCATTAAAAATGCCTTTATTGTGGGTAGTGGCCCGGTAGGGATCGGCCACTGCAAAGGCGTTGGCTGCGGCAATCCCTGCGGCCACATCCTCACCGCTAAATTCATCGCTATCGAAGGCCGAAACGGGAACGCGGCACGAGGCCCAGGCCCGGCGGCGATCACTGAGATTGGAGAGGATGCGCAATAGGGCTCGCCCCTCGCTGATCGCCTCCAGCTCGGGGGCGAGGGTTTCGCAGGCGGTATTGAGGGCGTTGGCGCCCATGGCATCGCGGGTATCCATGAGCAGATGCACGATAAGCATAGGCCCGGCCGCGGTGTCCAGCAAAGGGCGCACCTGCAGCTCCAGGGGACCGCCGCCCAGCTTGCGGATGGTTGGATGCAGGTGATCCAGTTTTGCCAGTAGCTCGTCCTGCAGGGCCCGGATGCGCATGGCAGCCGCATGGGGATAGGGCACATCGATTAACTGAATCTGGCCGATCATGATCGGCTCGGTGCTTCCGGTGCGAAAGCCGCCGCCGGCGCGAACCAGGCGGGCCGCATTGGCCATGGCCGCCACGACCGAGGGCTCTTCGATCACCAGCGGGATCAGATATTCGCGATCATTGATGATGAAGTTGGGGGCGATGGCCAGAGGCAGGGAATAGAGGCCGATGACATTCTCGATGAGCTGATCAGCAGTGCCCAGATCCAGTCCGCCACCCAGGGCGGCCTGTTCCGCAGCATCGAGCTGAGCCCATGTGGACACCAATTGTCGGCGCTGCTGAGGGGGCAAACGATAAAAACCGCTGAGACGACTGGAAGGTGATGAAGTCATGGCTGGTAAACGAAATGAAAAAAGTGTCAGACAAAAAAAGTCCCACACGCTGTGTGGGTATGTGGGCGTTAGGGCGTCAACACGTGATGTATTATAACACGGGAGGCCTTTCAAAAGCTATCAAACTGGCTGGAGAATCGAAGATAGGCTGGGGTAGGGAGTAGGGAGACGGCAACGTGCTGTTGTTCATGTGGATTGTTTGCTGCATCAGTGTGCCGGTTTTGCGATCTCATGGGTTTTGACGCATACGCCGTGCTCTTACTTTCGTGCATTGCGGGATGCCGTGCTAAAATCGTCTGACTATGAACTTGCTGTGGACGTCTCCATTGGGGCCTGTGGCCTGGCTGCTGGCCGGCACAGGCCTGCTGCTGGCAATGCCGCATTCCTGGGCGCCGCGTGCCCGTGTGTGGCTGCTGCGGTTGTGCGGCTGGGCCGGCGCCCTGGCCTGGCTGGCCCTGCGTTTTCAGCCGCAGCAGGCCCCCATGCTCTGGCAGTGGCGGGTGCCCCTGGGTATCGAGACGATCTTCGGTTTGCAACTGGATCCGTGGGCCTGGTGGGTAGGGCTCGGCATCATCACCACCCTGGCCATGGCAACGGCGCTGCCGGGGATCGCGGGCGACGACGGCGTGGCCCGAGGATCGGCCTGGGCGCCGGCGCTCACCGCCGCGGCATTGCTGGTGGTCATGGCTTTTTCGTGGATGAATTTGCTCATGGCCTGGGCCCTGATGTGGCTGCTGGCCGGCGCGTTAGCGCCAGCGTCAGCCCAGGCGCGCGTGTGGTCGGCCGGTATTCTGGCCACCGCGTTCCTGTGGATGACGGCCCTGTGGGATCCCTCGGCCCTCGTGTGGCAACTGATCCCGGGCACCGCCCTGAACCCCCTGCCCCAACTTTTACTGGTGCTGGCCATCAGTATTTCGCTGGGTATTTATCCCCTGCATGTAGCCGGTCGCGGGAGCAAGACGGCCGGGTTGGGAGCGACCCTGCTTCTGTACTTGGTTCCGGCCCTGGCGGCGCTGCATTTGTTGGGGCAATTCAGTCTGCCCCTGCTCACGGTGTCGTCGTGGCTGTTCCTGCTGGTGGTCGCCCTGCTGGGCACTGCCCTTGCCGCCTTTACCGAAGAAGATGCCAGGCGCAGCTGGTACAGCATTTTGCTGAACCGCAGCGCCTGGGTGCTATTTATGGCGGCGCTGATCGCCACATCGCCGCCGTATCACTTGCTACTGCCGCTGATCACCCTGTTTTTAGGTACGATACTCTGGGCTTTTGCCCGCCTGGCTGAGGAGCGCCATGCCTGGCGCTGGCCACACTGGCTGGCGTTTGCCGTGCTCTACGGGCTGCCATTCACACCAGCCTTTCATACCATTGGCTTCTGGCACCGCCTTACCAACTCGGTGGTGGGCATCCCCCTGTGGCTGCTGATGCTGCTGGCGCAAAGCGTGCTGGTCGCCGCTTTCCTGCGCCCTGCGCTACCGTCGCCCCGGCGACTTCCTCGCCCGCCCTGGTTTCTCAGCTGGGGCATCACGCTGCTGGGAGCTCTGGCCCTGTGGTGGGGGCTGTTTCCGGCCTCGCTGGCCAGATGGGGCGTCGGCCTCGCACCCGACGCCGGGACCCCCCTGTTCTGGACGCCATTGTCCAGCATCGTGGCCATCGACTGGCTGACGCTGTTCCTGCCCCTGATCGCTGGCGCAGGGCTGGCCTGGCTGCAACGCCGGAGCGGACAGCCGCGGCTGAAGGTGGCACTCATCGCCCGGCTCGACTGGCTGTTCGGGATCGGTGAACGCCTGCTGCACGGGCTGAGTGTGTGGCTGGGCATCCTGGCCGATGTGCTGGACGGCGCCGGGCAGTTTGGCTGGGCCCTGCTGGCTCTGCTCACTGCCATCATCCTCCTCCGATCCTGATCTCCTATGCCTTCCTTACCTGATTTTTTGAATCTTGTGGAACCCCTGGCGCAACGCAGCGCCGTGGGCCTGAGCGTGTTGTTCATCCTGGTGGTGCTGGTGTTCAGCGACTGGCGTTTGATCATCGCCGGTTTTGCCCTGCTGAAGGTATTGGCGGGTATTTTGCTCACGCGCCTGCTGCCGCCGGAATGGGCCCTATTGCAATGGCTGAGCGGCGGCATCATGGGGGTGATGTGGTTTCTCTCAGCCCGCCGCGTCGATACGATTCGCCGCCGACAGCTGGGTATCCCCTGGTGGCGGCCGCAATGGCGCCTCGATATGTCCACCCTGATGCGGATGTCGTTGATGCTTTTATTGCTCATTGTGGCCTATACCATCCGTCCACTATTCCCCTTCCCCAATCTGCCCTCTGATCTGGGGCGGCTGAGTACGTTTCTGGCGCTGGCCGCCCTGCTGGGGCTGGGCCTGGGCGAGCAACCGCTACGATGGGGGGTGAGTCTGGCCATGTGGCTCCTGGCCGGTCACTTCGTGATCTTTGCCTTGCAGGTCAATGAGGATACCGTAGGATTGCTGGCCAGCCTGGATATCTTGCTGGGCTTTGCTATCTCGTATCTCATCATTGTCGATGGCGCCCGCACGTGGCCGCACGCGGAGGAAGCATGAGTCTGTTCGTTGCGGTTATGGGATGGCTGTTGGCAGTGGCGCTGCTGGCGGCGGCCCTGCGCCGTTTCCGCCTGTGGCCGGGACTGGTAGTGGCTCTCGGCCTGGCGTGGCTGTCGTGGCAATTGTGGCAGGCATCCGCAACCGAGCCCATACAATGGTGGGGCCGCACGATCGATCCCACGCGGGAACTGGCCGTGCTGGGCTTTCGTTTTCTGATCGACGAGCCCACAAGGGCGCCGTTGCTCTTGTTGCTGATCTGGGGCAGCCTGATGGCGCTGGTTGCTGGCTGGACAGGCGCCGATCGCATCCTGTTTCCGGCCATCCCGCTCACCATCGCCGCCACCCTGACAGCGCTGGCCACGACACCCCTGTTGTGGGCGCCATTCTGGCTGGTGGTGGCCGCCATTCTCATGGCCTTTCCGGCGCAGGGGGCGCATCCGCGCCCGGCTCGCGGGGCCCTGCGCACCCTCACTGCCCCGGTTCTGGCCCTGCCGTTCTTCCTGCTGGCTGCCTGGGTGCTGCGCCAGGGAGCACCCGATCCCGAAGATCTCGCCCTGTGGACCTATGCCTGGCGGGCCCTGGTGCTCGGGGTTGGCATTCTGCTCACACCTGTGCCGCTGCATGGCTGGATTGTGGCCCTGGGAGAAGATTCTCCCCCCCTGGCCGCGGTCTGGATCATGGGCACATGGCAAATTGTGGTGTACGTGCTGGTGCGCCATCTGCTCTTGAGCTACCCGACGATCGCCGACTATGCCGATCC
>JAJRXO010000084.1 GCA_024276255.1 Chloroflexota bacterium
ACCCGCACATCCGCGTTCAAATCGGCCAGATCAGGGGTCTCGCCGGTGATGCTGTCAGCATCGTTCGCATTCACACTGCGCAGGTAATTGGCCGTCCATTCGCTCAAATCGCCATCGATGCTGGCCACGCCCTGGGGCTCAGCCACAAAACGGCGATCGGGTTTGGCAAAACGGAGGATGGTCTGACCATCACCGGCCGCATACACCAGCGTCCGATCCCAGGCGCTGACGCTCCACAGATCGCCGGCCGCCGGTACATCGAGCACGGTCCAGGTGACGCCGTCCTCTGTGGCTGCGAGGAAGCCATCGCGGCCCACGGCCCAGCCGGTGCTCTCATCGACCATCTGGATGCTGTAAATCAGGCTGTTCACGCCTGTAAAGCGATAAGGCTCCCATGTGAAACCACCATCCTGACTGTGCAGGATGCCGGCTTCCACGCAGGGATTGTTGGCGTCTTCATGTGACCACGAGCCGGGACGATAACAACCGGCATACCAGATGTTATCAAGCTGGCCGTTGGCGTCGACGTCATAGGCATCGATAGCGTGCAGGAACCAGCCTGCGTAGTCGTTGAGTGGCGGGCGATGCCCCCAGGTCTTGCCGCCATCGAGGGTGTAGCGGGGGCCGGCCGATGTCTTGAGAATGGCCACCACGCCCACGTTTTCGTTGATCATGTCGAGATCGACGCCGGTGGTGCGGATGATGGGTAGGGATTCGGTCCAGAACTGATTGTTGGTGGTGTAAAAATAACGATGGGTGCCGGTAGCAACGCCCTTGCTGTCGCTGGTGCGGTTCACATCGTACAGAAAGCCGCTGTAGCCGGGGGCAAATTCCCGGCGCCAGGTGGCGCCGCCGTCGAGCGTATGCACCATCAGCCCCCCGCGACCGACTGCCGTGCAGTCATCTGGATTGTCGGGGGCGCAGTCGATGGCCATCAGCCACGAGCCGAGGCTGTCGGCTGCCGCAGCAATATCGGGATTATCGCGGAAGGGCTGGGCGATCTCTCGCCAGGTGTTGCCGCCATCTTCAGTCTTGAGGGCGACCACGTGGTCGCCCACGGCATACGCCACCTGATCGCTGGCTGCCTTGATGCCGAAAAAGCGGGGATAATACCCGCCGATCACACCTGCCCATTTGCTGCCGTCGCGGGTGCGCCACACGAACCAGCTGGGCAACTGCGTGGGGCCGGACCAGTTGCCATCGTTTTCGGCGATGACTGAGCCAGCCGCCCACACATGTTCGCTGTCGCCCACGCCCAGGGCCGAAAGGTCCCAGCCGGGGCTGGCGCTGCTCAGTTTCCACGTGGTCCCGCCGTCTGTGGTTTTGCCCACCCGACCATCGGGCCCGGCCACCCAGCCGATCTGATCCTGGCCGGGGGCGAATTCGATTTCCGTCAGGGGCAGGCCGATATTGGCCAGTACAGCCCAGGTATCGCCAGCGTCGGCGCTGTGGTACACGCGGCCATCGCTGCCCACGGCCCACACATGGCTACCGGCCACGGCGATGTCTTCCAACTGCGTGCCAGCCGGAACCAGGCCGCTGATAGATGTCCAGGCGGCGCCGCCATCCGTGGTCAGCAGCAGGGCGCCACTGGCGCCAGCGGCAAAGCCGCGCTGACCGTCGGCGGTCACGGCCACGGCGCGCAAATCAGTGCTCACGCTGCTGCTCTGGGCGGTCCAGGTGGCGCCGCCATCGCCAGTCTGCCAGATCTCGCCGCCGGCGCCCACCAGCCAGCCGGTGGTGGCATTGCTAAAGGCCACGCCATAGAGGTTATTTGTTGTGCCAATGGTCTGTTGTCGCCATGAGGCACCGCCATCTTTGGAGGCAAGCACGAGGCCGTTATTGCCTACAGCCCACATGTTGCCGCCCTGGATGGCCAGATCGTGCAGATCGTTATCGGGGAATGGCGCCTGGTAGCTCCAGCTATCGCCGCCATTGCTGCTACTGATAATCATGCCGCTGGTGCCCACGCCGATGATGGTCTGGGCGTCGAGGCCGACCATGGCCAGCACGGCGCCATCGCCGCGCCATACACGCTGCCACTCGCCCTGGGCCGCAACAGCCTGCGGAGCAGTGGGAGCCTCGGTGTTCGTGGCGTTCAGGGCATAGCCTACGCCAATGGGCGTGACCAGCAATACAACCAGAAGGAAAAGTACAAAGCGTTTGTGTGAATTCAAATCTGATTCTCCATGTTTAGTGTGCAATTCACTGCTCCCGGAACCGCTGATGGTTCGCCGACCCGGTCTGGTCAGTCTGAGCAGATGTGTGTGGATTACGGTGTCAGGGCGCTAGGGTAGCAGATGCAGTGTGGCATACGCAAGCCGGGTGGGCGCCTAAATGTTCCCCGCAAAAGCCGCAAATCGGGGTTCCGGGCCCGTTTTTTAACGCAGCCCGCGAGGAGACCTGCTCATCGCAAGCATTAGTGAGACGCTCCGGTAAGGAAAACCGGGCGGTTTTAACGCCCGGCTTACAAAACTGTCATCTTGTGCGCTCAATAAGCCCCTTTCCCCTTCAACACGACGCCGATCGTGCGCCACAGAATCTGTAAATCGAGCAGGGGGGAATAATGGCTGATGTAGTAAAGATCATCTTCGGTGTGCAGATGCATGGGCCTGTCGCTGCGGCCGCTGATCTGCCACCAGCCGGTAATGCCCGGCGGCACGGCAAAACGCTTGTGTTGCCAGGCCTCATAGCGGGCGACGATGAATGGCAATTCCGGCCGCGGGCCTACGATGCTCATTTCTCCTTTCAGCACATTGAAAAGCTGCGGCAATTCATCGAGGCTTGTGCGACGGATAAAGCGCCCCACGCGGGTGACGCGGGGATCATCGCGGCGCTTGTGGATGATCTTGCCGTCGTCTGTTTCCTGCACCACCTGCTCCAGCAATTGATCGGCATTATCGACCATCGAGCGGAACTTGTATACATGGAAGAGGCGACCGTTTTCACCCACGCGTTCCTGCCGCAGGATAATCGGACCCGGTGAATCGAGTTTGATGGCAATGGCCACGGCCAGCATCACCGGCCAGAGCACGAAAAGGGCTGTGATGGTGACGACCAGATCAAAAATACGCTTGATCAGGCGATTGACGCCGTTGATGGCCGGATCACGCAGGCCGATGAGGGGGATGCCGTCCCAATCCTCCATAGAGGCGCGGAAAAAGGCCAGATCCAGCACATCGGGCACGATGCGCACCCGCACCGGCAGCTCCTGCAATGAGATCACCAGTCGCCGCAGGGGTTCGTGGGCGTGCAGGGGCAGGGCGAAGATCACCTCATCCACCTTGAGGCGTTCCACCAACTGCATGGTGGCCGAAAGCGGCCCCAACACCCGAGCACCGTGCAGCAGCCGACCCATTTTCTCAGCCGCATCATCCACATAGCCCACCAGTTGCAGGCCGGTCCATGCTTCTTCCTGAATACGGCGGGCCACGGTCTGGCCCACGCGACCGGCGCCGATCACCAGGATACGCCGCGTGCTGAGCTGACGGGTGCCGGCCCAGCGCAGGCTCAGCCGCAATACCCAGCGATAGCTGAGCAGCGCAGCCAGATCGATAATGGAAAAATAGATGAACATCAGGCGCGGCAGATCGCGATAGGAGAGATACAACACGCCGGCAAAAACAAAGGAAGCAATGCTGATGGCCAGCACGAGGATCTGTAGCTCATCCACCGCCCGCAGCGTATGGCGGGTATCGTATACGTTAAAGATAAAGAAAACCAATGTCCAGATGGCCACTACTGTTACATACAACGCCGGCACAAAGCGGATGTCGGCCGCTTGCAGCGGCACGCCGAATGGCAACAACAGCCGGGCATGATACGCCACGTACAAAGCCAGCACGGTGAGCACGATATCACTGACATAAGCGTAGATAATGAAATTGGTGTCTTCTTCGCGACGCAACATGGTTTTCCTCCGGGGAACATGCCAGATGATGTATGGCAGGTCTGCTCATGCCAGCCCCGTATGATGCAACGATCTCATATTATACCCAATCACCGGCCAGAACCAAAGATAAAGGCAACCAACAAAACCACAACCCCTCTTCTCTCGCCTTGCCAGGAT
>JAJRXO010000085.1 GCA_024276255.1 Chloroflexota bacterium
CAGGTCAGCACCTTCGAGGACGATGCCGAAGCACCCGAGCAGTACAGCCCTGATCGCGACTGGATGCCGCACCTGGTGCTGCTGGCCAAAAACACCTACGTGTGGCTGACCCAGCTCAGCAAGCAATACGATCGGCCCATCGCCCGTCTGGACCAGATCCCCGACGCCGAACTGGCCACCATTGCCCAGCGCGGCATAACCGGCCTGTGGCTGATCGGGCTGTGGGAGCGCAGCCGCGCCTCCAAACGCATCAAACAGATGCTGGGTAATCCCGACGCCGTGGCTTCGGCCTACAGCCTGTACGACTACGTGATCGCCGCCGACCTGGGAGGCCCTGAAGCCCTGGAAAACCTCCGGCAACGCGCCTGGCGCTATGGCATCCGCCTGGCCTCCGACATGGTGCCCAATCACATGGCCATCGACTCCCGCTGGGTGATCGAGTATCCCGAGCGCTTTCTCTCCCTCCCCTACAGCCCCTTCCCCTCCTACACCTTCAATGGCCCCGATCTCTGCGATGACGAACGCGTGGGCGTTTATCTCGAAGATCACTACTACGACCGCAGCGACGCCGCCGTCGTCTTCAAGCGCGTCGATCATCACACCGGCGACACCCGCTACATCTATCACGGCAATGACGGCACCAGCATGCCCTGGAACGACACGGCCCAGCTCAACTATCTCGATGCCAGCGTGCGCGAAGCCGTCATCCAGACCATCCTGCAGGTGGCGCGGCAGTTCCCCATCATCCGCTTCGACGCCGCCATGACCCTGGCCAAGCGCCACATCCAGCGCCTGTGGTTCCCGGAGCCCGGCAGCGGAGGTGACATCCCTTCCCGTGCCGAGCATGGTCTCAGCAAGGCCGAATTCGATGCCCTCATGCCGCGGGAATTCTGGCGCGAGGTCGTGGATCGGGTGGCTGCGGAAGCGCCCGACACCCTCTTGCTGGCCGAGGCTTTCTGGCTGCTCGAAGGCTATTTCGTACGTACACTGGGCATGCACCGCGTCTACAACAGCGCCTTCATGCACATGCTCCGCGACGAGGATAACGACAAATACCGGCAACTGATCAAGAATACGATCGAATTTGACCCCGAGATCCTCGAACGTTACGTCAACTTCATGAGTAATCCCGACGAGGAGCCCGCGGCCATCCAGTTTGGCGACAGCGACAAGTACTTCGGGGTATGCACCGTGCTGGCCACCCTGCCCGGCCTGCCCATGTTCGGGCATGGCCAGTTCGAGGGCCTGCGCGAAAAATATGGCATGGAATATCACACGCCTTATTACGACGAAAGCCCCAATCCCTGGCTCATCGATCGCCATCTGCGCGAGATCACGCCCCTGCTCAAACGTCGCCACCTGTTCGCCGGCGTACAGAATTTCCGGCTTTACGATTTCTACACGCCCGAGGGTCAGGTCGACGAACACGTGCTCGCTTACAGCAATCGCAATGGCCAGGAGCGCGGTCTCGTGCTCTATCACAACCGTTACAGCCAGACCCATGGTCACATCCATCTCTGCGCGGCATTTCGCAACAAAAAGGCCGCCGATCAGTCCCTCGAACAACAGACCCTGGCCCAGAGTCTCGACCTGCCCGACGACCCCCGCAGCTACTTCATCTGTCGCGAGCTGAGCAGCGGCCTGGAATATCTTCACAACTGCCGCGAAGTACACGAACAGGGCCTGAGCTTTCATCTCACAGCCTACCAGAAGCTGGTATTTCTTGATTTCCGCCTGGTACAGGATGACGCACGCGGCCTCTATGCCCGCCTGCATGCCCAGTTGCAGGGCCAGGGCGTCCCCAGCATCGAACGAGCGCTGGCCCGCCTGCACCTGCAACCCCTGCACGCCGCGCTCAGCGCCGTGATCAATGACGAGACCCTGCGCTGGCTGCAAGAACAACGCCGCTCCCCGTCCCCCGATGCCTCCAGCTCCCGCTGGCAGGAGATCGAAACCTGGATCCTCACGGTATTGCAGGAAGCTCGAGCCGCGGTCGCGTCAGATACCGCCGCCACGCTGGATACCGGTATCTTACAACGTCGTCTGGCAGCCCTGCAAGCAGAAGCCGACGACGAGGTCGCCCTCAGCCTGCCGCAGCGGGCCAGGCGCATCCGCCGCGAATTACAGTTGCTCGTCCGCCTGCCCTGGCCTGATCACAAACGCATTCGCAAAGCCAATCGCTGGCTGAAAAGCTGGCTCAACGATCCCCTGGTCTGGGCTGTAAGCGTGAGCTGGACCGTGCTGCGCCACCTGGATATGCCCGCGGAAAGCCCGGCCCAACTCGTCGAGGATTGGCTCATGGAAGATATGCTGCGCGATGCCTGGCTGGCCTTTGGCATCGGCCCCGATCAGATATGGCCGGGAATCACCCTGCTTAAGGTGTTACTGCAACATCCCGATTGGTATGGGGAGGGCAGCCGTCGCCACGCGGCCCCGGCAGATGTCGACGCCGATCGCAGTGTGCGCGTGCTCAGGGCCCTGCTCAGCGATCCCGTGGTCGCCCAATATCTGGGCATCAACGAATATGACGGCATTCGCTGGTATCGACAGGAGGCCATGAACCCGCTCCTGGGCAGCCTGTTCATCATCAGCGCCGTACAATTGCAAGGTAAGGCCCGGCGCCCGAAGGCCAAAATCGCCAAAAAGCTGCGCAAGCGCTATCGCGTACTGCGCCGTATCAGCCGTGCCCATCGCCGTTCAGAAAACAAGATAGATGTGCTGCTTAATGTGCTAAACGGCTCCCCTGCCGACACGCCTTCATGATGGAATGACCATGAACCCTTCCCACGCTCCCCCCGCCGCCACATTCGCACTTTCCCCCGACGAGGCCATGATGTTCGGCCTGCGTCGCGTCGCCAACGAACAGATCAATCTTGCGGTCTGGCATCTCAACGCACAGACCGACGTCGATCTCAACATCCACGAGGCCCGCAAAGCGCTCAAGCGCACGCGGGCCGTGTTGCGCCTGCTACGCGATAGCATCGGAGATAAAACCTATAGCACAGCCAACATCCTCTGCCGCGACGCAGGACGTTATCTCTCGCCCCTGCGCATCAGTGCAGTGCTCGATGAAACGGTGATCACGCTGGTCGACCAATCACCTGCCCTTAAAGATGCGGCCCAACCCCTGCTGCAAGCACTGCAACGCAGCCATCGGGCCCGGATGCAGCAGATCAGCGAGCACCACGACACGCTGGCAGAGATCAGTGAACGATTGCAGCAGGTGCAGGAATTGATGTCTGCCCTGCCCGAATTCAGCGATACGATGCCGGTATTTCGGGGATTACGGCGTACCTATCGCCGCGGGTATCACGAATTGCAGATGACGCTGGCCGATCCTGCGGCCCATCACTTTCATCTGTGGCGCAAACGCGTGAAATACCTGCGCTACCAGATGCAGTTACTCACCTTCCTCTGGCCGCCGCAAATGCAACTCAGTCATGAACAACTGGTCATTCTCTCCCAAAAATTGGGCTATCAGCACGACCTCGTGGATCTCGAAGTCTATCTGCAGCAACTCAGCGAACCCGCACTGCAGATAGCTGCCGCCCGGCTGCAAGCGCCCCTCCTGCGTCAGCGCCGTCAGCTCGAACAGCAGGCCCTGCATCTCGGGCGCTATGTTTACGCCGAACGCCCGAATGCATTCCGGAATCGCATCCGCACCTATTACGAAAACCACACGCTGGCAGACGAATAAACGCCTGTAGGGGCCTAGCTGACTGAACTCAGGCTCTATAGGCGCTTTGCGCCAGAGGTCGGCCTACGCCGACCGTCGTGGACTGGCGAAAGGACGACACGGGTCGGCCTCTGGCCGAAGGCCTAGAGTGCTCGACTTCCAGTCGGCTGTTCGGACGGGGCGCTGTCATTTTCCTTCAAAGCAGGTTTTACTGAGTACTAACGAAGCTTCGCCTCAAACCGACAAGAGAGTAGGACGCGGACGAACGCGGAAAAACGCGGACAGAAAAAGAAAACCATCTATCCTCGTCCGTTCTCGTCCGCGTCCCCAAACTTGACTCGTTTGTTAAGATTTCTCCTTTTGAAGATACCTAGTTTACTTGTCTACCTGTTTACCTGTTCACCTGCCTACCGCTCGACCAACAACCTGATTTACTGGCTTTCCGGCATATCGATTATTTCCCTTTACGACGCACGCGCTTTTTGATAGCGTCCAGGCTGCTTGGTTTGGCTGGCCGCGTGGTAGCCCGGCTCGTTTTGGGCTTTTTGCTCTTGGTGGAAGGGGTCGTTGTCTTCTTGGCGCTGCCGGTTTTCCCGCTTTTGCTGCTCCGGGGGCTCGTTTTTGCAGTGCTGGTCGTCTTGCGGGAGCGGGTCTTTTTGGCCGCAGGCGTAGCCGTAGAGGTGGACGCTTTCTTTGTGGTGGCGGTTGTTTTCTTGGGCGCGGTCTTGCTGGCCTTGGCAGGAGGCTCGGACTTTGTGACCCTGCCGCCGGCCGCGGTACGCTTCATGGTGGTTTTCTTGGCGGCAGAAGAAGCGGCCTTGCTCGTGCGGGCCGACTTGCCGGACGTCGTCTTGGCGGCGGCGTCGGTCTTTGCCGGCGTCTTGCTGGCGGCCGCAGATTTCTTCGCCGTGGTCTTTTTGGCGGCAGAAGAAGTGGCTTTGGTCGTGCGAGCCGGCTTGGCGGATGTTGTGCGGCTGGCAGCGCTGGTCTTTGGCGACGTCTTGCTGGCAGTTGTTGGTTTCTTCCCGGAAGCCGAGCGGCGACTGCGCTTGGGTGGCGGAGGCGGCGGCGGGGGCGGCGGTGGAAGATTATCGCC
>JAJRXO010000086.1 GCA_024276255.1 Chloroflexota bacterium
CCACGCGGCGCAATCTGGAGCTGGTGGAGACCCTGCGCGACCAGCACCGGCAGGGCTCGCTGCTATGGGTGCTCGATAAGACACGTACGGCCATGGGCGGCCGCCTGCTGCGGCGACGCATCAATCAGCCGCTGCTCGACGTGGCGGCTCTGAACGGCCGTCTGGATGCAGTTGAAGTCTGGGTGAAGGCGGGGCTGGAGCGGGCCGAGCTGCGCGAGCTGCTGCGCGGCATCGGCGACATCGAGCGCTGGACCAATCGCTGCACGCAGAAGATCGCCTTGCCGCGGGATCTGGTGGGGCTGCGCGAAAGCCTGGCCCTGTTGCCCAAAATTCGGGAGATCGCGACCCGCCTGGGACAGGAAGCGGGATTCGATCTGTGCGACGAAGCCCTGCAATTGCTGTCCGCGGCCATTGCCGATGAGCCGCCCGCCACGCTGGCCACGGGCGGCGTGATCCGCCCCGGATACAATGCCGAGCTGGATACCATCACCGCTGCAGCCAAAGATGCCCGCGCCTACATTGCCGGTCTTGAAAAACGCGAACGCGCCCGCACCGGCATACAGAAGCTCAAGGTGGGCTACAACAAGGTCTTTGGCTACTATCTCGAGGTCACCAAAGCCAATGTCGACCGCGTGCCCGATGATTATATCCGCAAGCAAACCCTGGTCAATGCCGAGCGCTACATCACGCCCGAGCTCAAAGAATACGAATCCCTGATCCTCAACGCCCAGGAACGCCTGCTCGATCTGGAAACCCAGATCTATCGCGGCGTGGTCAATCAGATCGCCGACATGGCGCCCCGCCTGCTGCAAACGGCCCAGGCCATCGCCCGCCTGGATGTGCACAGCGCCCTGGCCGAGGTGGCGGTGAACAATCGCTATGTACGCCCACACCTGGCTGATGATCTGGTGCTCGATATCCGCGGCGGCCGGCATCCGGTGGTCGAGCTCACCCAGAGCACGGAACCATTTACACCCAACAATACCTATCTCGACGCCGACAATGCCGTGGTCATCCTCACCGGCCCCAACATGGGGGGCAAGTCGACTTTTCTGCGGCAGACGGCGCTGATTACCCTCATGGCGCAGATCGGTTCCTTTGTGCCGGCCGACAGCGCGCACATCGGACTTGTCGATCGAATCTTCACCCGCATCGGCGCCCAGGATGAACTGCACAGAGGACAATCCACCTTCATGGTGGAGATGATCGAGACGGCCAATATCCTCAACCATGCCACGCCCCGCTCCCTGCTGATCCTGGATGAGCTGGGCCGCGGCACCAGCACCTACGATGGCATGGCCATCGCCTGGGCTGTGATCGAATTCATCCACAGCCACCCCAACCTGCGCTCTCGGACCCTGTTTGCCACGCACTATCACGAGCTGACCATTCTGGCCGAACGCCTGCCGCACGTGGTCAACCAGCATGTGGCTGTGGCCGAGCAGGGAGACACCGTGGTCTTTTTGCATGAAATCCGCCCCGGCGGCGCCGACAAATCTTATGGCATCCACGTGGCCCAACTGGCCGGCCTGCCCCGACAGGTGATCACCCGCGCTAACGAGATCATGCAGCAACTGGAGCGTCAGTCTGCGGAAAACGACACCCTCAGTCTGGATGCCAGCCCGATGCAGCTGGATCTATTCAACGAAGGCCCGGATCCGATACGGCAGGAAATCGAAAACGTGGATGTAAACACCATGACCCCCCTGGAAGCCCTGAATTTCCTGTTCACCCTGCAGCAAAAAGCGCGGCGTCAGTAGGGGCGGCGCCCGTCTTTCCCATGCCCTCATCTACAGCACCCGAGTTGCACATTGACGCCGCTCAGCGAACAGTGGAATGGCAGGTGTGGCGCTCAACGCCGCAGCGGAGCCTGTACTTTGCCTGGGGTACGCTGAAACGACTGGACGAGACCGGACAGGGCATCGTGGTCACAGTTCGGGCCAATGCCTCTTTCACGCTGATCATGCATCTGCCCCACATGACCTTTGTGGAGCCCGTCACGCCGGGGACACATCATTTTGTGCTCACCCATCTTGATCGCAACAACGTCAACCTGGAGGCAGGCGATAACTGGGGGGCAGATTTATGATCCGGCCGGAGTCTCCGGGACCGCCAACACCGCCAGCAAAGCCTCATATTCCTCGCGGCATTCCGGGCAGATGTGCAAATGATGCGCCATCTGCGGCATCAGGCCCTCAACATTCTCTCCGTTGCGCTTCAACTCGGTGTAGTAATCCATTAATTCATACACTTCATCGCAGGTAAGCTCGCGCTCTCGGGTGAGCGACAGCATACGCAGCAATTTTTGCATCAAACTGGGTTGCGGGGGAGGGGTCGTCCCTGATTGGGTCATCATCATAAGATTTAGATGGCGTGAGCGGTGGTTCTATTACCTGCAAAATGATAAACAGATGAGAAAAATCAGCGAAAGGCGCTCAGGGCCTCTTCGGGGCTGATGCCTCGTTCGAGCAAACGCTCTTTCAGGCGCTTGCGGCCGTCATGGATCAGCTTGTACAGGGCATTGGTGTTGGTCTTCATCTGTTCGGCCAGCACGGCAATGGGCACACCCATCACCAGCCGCGAATAAAGGGCCAGGCGTTGCCTGTCACTGAGCTCGTTCTGCATTACATCCATCACAATAGACACGATCTGTTTCTGGATAGCCTCGGATTCGGGCGAACGCTGATCATTGCTGAGAAAAGAGGGCTCGAATGCGCCGTCCTGAGTGAGCTCATCCAGCGACAGATCGCGCCAGCGCACCCGTCGCATCTCGCCCAGCGCCTGATGCACCGCGATCTTCGCTGCCCAGGTGGTGAACTTGCTGCGACCGGCAAATTGATCGTGCTTTTTCAGGATGATCAGCACACTGTCCTGAGCGAAATCAGCAGCCATCTGCTGCAACTCGTCGCCGGCAACCCGCGTCAGGTCGTTGCGTTCGCGCAGGTAAAAGAACAGTCTGCGCTCGAGCCAGGTCGTGAGGTCCTTAATGGCCGCGTCACGGGCTGCACCCTCGCTACTCAAATCGGCTATCCATTGTTCATTGCTGCGATCAATGATCATACAAACATTCCTGCTCTTGGCGGAAAATAAACGATGACGGCCTACAGGTCATCGCCATTGGGGAAGACAACGTGTTCCTTGCCTGCCAGTTTGTCTTGCATGCGTTCGATGACAATGTCGAGATGCTGGGGTTTGTGCACGAAGTCGAGGTCCTGGGAGGGGATAGTGAGCACGGGGCAGAGATCAAATTCGTGCATCCACTCCGTATAAAATGAATCGAGCAGGCGCAGATAATCGGCCGATATCCCGCTTTCGATGGCACGCGCCCGCTGGCGGATGCGTTGCATCAACACGGAAACCGGCGCCTTCAGGTAGAGCAGAAGATCGGGCCGCGGCAGGTTGGCCAGTACCAGATCGTAAATCTGCCGATATGCCAGCACATCACGTTCGCTCAGGTTCCCCATATGATGCAATGCTCGCACAAAGATGTGGGCATCTTCATAGATACTACGGTCGGCAATGGCCGACTGTGGCGAGAGGGCCAGCATGCGGTGTTGTTTCGCACGATGCCCCAAAAAGAAGACCTGCAGATGAAATGACCACTGGTGCATCTCTTCATAGAAATCGGCGAGATAGGGATTATCGACCACCGAGTCGAAGCTGGTTTGCCAGCCCAGCCGGGCGCCAATACGTTCAGTGAGCGAGGTCTTGCCGGCGCCGATGTTGCCGGCTACAAGCACAAAACGTTTAGTCATAGGAAACGCAGATACAGGGGTGTGGGAGGATACAAGATAAGGCAGCCATGAGGGTGTCAGTGTACAGCAATTGATGCGATTCAGCAACAGCCTGTACCACTCGCTTAAGCTGCTCGCTGCGCCCGCTGTCCCATCAAATTAAGCTTGTACGTACGGATTACATCGGGCGAAATGGTGTCGCCATCAGGCGTCACGAAGCTGAGGGCATCGAAGGGGCACTGCACGATGCAGGCGCCGCACTGCACACAGGCGTCGGCCCGCGGCCGGGTGGCAAGGCGCCGCTCACGATCTACCACAAAGCAATCACGCGGACACACATCCTCACAAAAAGCCGCGCCCCGGCAGAGGTCTACATCCAGACGCACCTCCCACAGACGGTCTTCGTGCAGGCCGCTCTTGTACAGCGGCGTACTGCCCATCAGATCGATGCTCACCATGACCAGCACCAGCAAGGAAGCCAGGCCCCCGCGTAACAAAGGCTCGGCAGTCAGGTTGCCGTGCCAGGCCAGCCAACCGGTCAGCCCCACCATCACCAGCACCCAGAGCAGCAAGGGCACCCCAAAACGACCAAAATCAAAGAACACGAAACCGGTATGCTTTTGTTTGCCGTTGAGGAAGCGCTCGTACCAGGGGAACGCCAGGAACACCAGTATCGATGTGGCCCATACCAGCCCGATCAGCGGCCATAGCGCCTGTGGCCACAACAGCCAGGCCAGAAGCGCCGTGACCAGCGAGATGGGAAAAGCCCAGGCAATCGCCATTTCCAGGCGCCGCAGCCAGGGAAAGGTCACCTGACGCATGGCGGGGGTTTTGTGTTGCCCGGCGGCCAGAAACGCCGGGATGTCCCGCGCTTCTACGGGCCCCCAAACGACCTGCCAGTGCGTTTGCTGTCGGATGCGCTTGCCTTCGATGCCGGTCGCTGCCAGCTGGGGCAGGATCAGGCGCCGGTGTTGCACTTTATCGGCGATGCCGCTGGTTTTCAGCACCGAGATCACAGCATGGTTGCTGAGCAGACCTCCGGTGGCCGCGCACCAAACGTTCACCCCCCGGCTATTGGCCACCAACAGCCAGCAGTCGATCCCGCGCAGGGCTCTCTTCACCCGGCGTACGGTGAGATCGAAATTGCAGGTGAGCAGCACCGGTGACTCGGGACCCGGTTCGCCGATGGCAACCAGGCCCGTGCGCGCCGGAAAAGGCAACATGCGCAAACAGGTCTGCAGGATCGTTGCCAGCCAGAATTGAAGCTGTAACATGGGATTGCCTCCCCAATGATGAGCTCTCTCAGCCCGTTTCGGCCACGAGGGCTGTGAAATCATGCAAGCTATTGCGATAACGCTGTCGAATCGTAAAACCGGCGTGTTCGACCAGTTGTGGCAATTGTGCCACGGGCCTGGTAGTTGTTTGCGTGAGCAGATATGTGATCACGACCAGGGGCAGGCGAATCAGGGCGTGCAGCAAACGGCGGCCGGGATGCGCTGGCAGGGTTTCATCTGCCAGCAACAACAGTCCTCCGGGGCGCAACAAACGCCGGGCCTCGGCCAGTGCATAACGGCGCTCGTCGGACGACAACTCCGAAAAGCACAGGCCGCTCATCACCACATCGAAACTGGCCGCGGGCTCACTCTCCAGCTCGGCCACGCCCAGCTCCCGCAACTCCACCTGCTCGTTCAGTCCGGCCGCGGTCAGGCGCTGCTGAGCGATCGAGAGCATCTGGGGATTGATATCAATGCCGATTACGGTGGCGCCGCGGGCGGCCGCGCGCAATGTGAGAGCGCCGGTGCCGCAACCAATATCGAGTACACGCTGACCAGCCTGAATATGGTCGGCCAGAAAGTCGTACGCCTTGTCCACGCTGCCGCGTGTGAGCAGGCGAATGCCTTTATCGTAACGCTGCGGCGCTGATTCCAGCACCTTCATTAGCACGTAGGTCATGATGATCAGGCCTGGACATGTAAACGAACAAAGGGAATGTACAGCTCGGCCGCATGGCGATAGGACTCCTCACTGCCATCGACTGTCAGCCCCATCACCCGCGATAGCTGTTGGGCCGCCAGGGGGTGCTTACGGGCGTATTGCACCATGGCCTCGCCCGATTCCTGGGGCGAAAGCAATTCGGCCCGAGCTCGCATTACCTTGCGCCCGACCTGAATACGTACCTCAGGCGTCTTCTGCAAATTGCGGTACCAGTCCGAGTTGACGCCGAAGCCCGAAGCAATGAGATAGCTATTACTCTGCGGATCATAGTCTGCCACTTCCACCACAGCCTGCCGCGGCAGACCTGTTTTACGGCCCACATGGTTCAACAACAGAAAACGCCGGCCAAACAGGAAACCCAGGCCCAGGCGATACAGCCAGATGGGCGCCCGCCACAACCAGCGTTGCAAACCGCGGGGTGGACGGCGGCGCGCTGTGCGAAAAGTCATCTTGCACCTCGAAACAGACAGGGCAGGTAACCGCTCAGATAGCCCATCATCGAGACACCAAACGAGCCACTCTTCTGGTGAGTCGTATCGGAGCAATTACATGCGTAGATGAAAACTCATTGTCACCGCATTGTAACACAAAAGTGGAATGGAGGTGCCATCGCTGTCTGGAGGTGGTTAATCCTCATCACACAAATAACGCCCAGGCATTGCTGCCTGGGCGTTGTATTCAGGCGGAGAGGGTGGGATTCGAACCCACGATCCCCAAAGGGGATACGCGCTCTCCAGGCGCGCGCACTAGGCCAGACTATGCGACCTCTCCAGGAATATGAGTTAGAACAAAGGCGGAGAGGGAGGGATTCGAACCCTCGAGGGTGATTAGCCCTACGCGTTTTCGAGACGCGCGCACTCGGCCAGACTATGCGACCTCTCCAGAAAGATATCAGGTTACAAGGCGAACGAAAAAGCGGGTGATCGGATTCGAACCGACGACATTCAGCTTGGGAAGCTGACGTTCTACCACTGAACTACACCCGCAGAACAGGAGTAATTATAAGCCAAGGGTGGCCTTTTGGTCAACCGCCGCCAGCCGCAAAAGCGCCGCCTGGTTGGCCGGGAAATGGTGGGCGCTGGCGCTGCCGGCCGGCCATTGCGCTCGCAACCACAACTCTGCATCGCCCGGTAGAGGCAAAAGGCCCAGTTGCATGAGGGGAACAGCCATCTCGCAGATGGTTTCCGTCCGCACAGTCTGCACCGGTCCCAGGCTCACCTGATGGCCTGCTTCTACAGCATACAGAAAAGCCGTGCTCTGGCCCGTCCCCAGGCTGAGCCGATAGGTTCGTCCTGATCCCTGTAATTCGATCTCCAGGGGTTGCCCGCTCAGGGGCACCGTGCTTTCCAGGCGCAGGTAGAGATAACGAGCATCGTTGCCGTAACGCAGGGCTTGCCACACGTCGCCCGCCTGCTGCATCACGCCGCCGG
>JAJRXO010000087.1 GCA_024276255.1 Chloroflexota bacterium
GATTAGGACCCGATGCGCAGGCCATGTCGCCGCAAAGTCGCATCATACAACTATTCGATGATGGTCTTCATGGCGACGGCAAGGCCAATGACGGGCTTTATGCCAATCTGCTCACCAACACCCAGCAGCCTGGCGGCTACACAGTCAAACTGGTCGCCCTCGGCCGTGATAACACTGGCGAAGACTTTCTGCGCTACGCCAGCGTGGGCTTCAATGTACGCCCGCGAGCCGTGTATCTGTGGAATAGCGACCTGAACACGGCCCTGGATTATCAGGCCCTGTTGCAAGCCAATGGCTGGGTGGTGGATTTGCTGGAGCTGAAATATGTACCCAAGTACAACTTCCAGCCCTATAACCTGATCATCATCGGCCCCGAAACCGGCTTCGCCTACGACTTCGATGACCCCGAGGCGGCCGCGGTTCTCATGCAATGGAATAAGCCCTTCCTGGGGCTGGGACTAGGCGGGGCAGCACTCTTCCAGGCATTCGACCTGTACATTGGCTACGGTCACACCTGGTTTTCGAGTAACTACAGGGTGTACCCCGTGGAGCCGACATCCGTGTTCTGGAATGAGCCTCTCTACATCCCCATCAATCCCAAAGATCCTCGCGTGACGCTTTACCCCCACGGTTTGAGCGAGCTGGGCGTGTATTTGCCAAGGGCGAGGGCGGGTGTGACGCCGGTGGCAAGGGAAGAACGCAACGAGGTCCACTACCCGGTCATCCTGGAAAGTCGCAAAACGCAAGAGTTCGCCTTCTGGGGCTACACCGCCGGCCCCAAGGCCATGACGCCAGAGGGACGTAAACTGCTGGTGAACATCAGCCACTATCTACGCCGGTAGCTTGGCTAGATCACCCCGTCTTCCAGGTCCGACGTGACCTGGAAGACGACCCCCTCAAACCAATCCCGCTTCCTGGGCCCGCAACACCGCCTGCGTGCGGTCGCGGGCCCCCAGTTTAGCGAGGATATTGCTGACATAATTCTTGACCGTACCTTCGGCCAGGAACAGGCGCCGGGCAATATCACGATTACTGAGCCCCTGAGCCAGCAATCGCAATACCTCCAGCTCCCGCTGCGACAACGCCTCGGCCTGGGATGAGCGGGCGGGCGGAGCATCGCGGGTGAGGCGGGCAAACTCGGCCACCACCTTACGCGTCACCGAAGGATCAATCAAGCCATCGCCAGCAGCAACCGTGCGGATGGCCTCTGTCAGTTCGGCGGCCGACACCGCCTTGAGCAAATAACCCTGTGCGCCCGCGCGCAGCCCTTCAAACACATATTCATCGTCATCGAACGTGGTCAGGATGATGATCTGGGCGTCAGGCCAGCGGCGTCGTAACTGGCGGGTGGCTTCCACGCCGTCCATTTCGGGCATGCGAATATCCATCAGCACCACATCAGGCTTTGTGGCCGCGTAGGAGGTCAGGGCCTCCCGTCCGTTGGCTGCTTCACCCACCACCTGCAAATCGGGTTCCAGCTCCAGCAACGTGCGCAGGCCATCCCGCATCAATTGCTGATCATCCACCAACAGTAGACGAATGGGCTTCATAAGACGGACTCCTTCCGGGAATCATGCTCCGCGGGAGTGGGAGACGAGAGCGGGGCGCAGAAAATCGCCCGGGTGCCGCCCTGGGGGAGGTTTTGCAGCTGAAATGTGCCCCCTACCTGGACAGCGCGTTCATGCAGGCCCTTCAGGCCGAAGCCCCGTCCATCCAGGTGCGGCGACAGCCCCCGCCCATCATCGGTCACCGTCAGGCACAACATGGTGTCCTGCAGGCGCAACTGCAACCATACATGCTTTGCCGCTGCGTGTTTCTGCACATTGGTGAGGCATTCCTGCGCGGCACGATGAAAGGCTGTGCGCAGGCGGGCCGACAGGGGCGGTAAATCGGGGGGCAGCTCGATCTTGCAATCGATATCGGTGGCTTGTGCGAAATTATGGATGAGATGCTGCAACGACTGCGGCAGTGAGAGGTCTTCCTCCAGCGGCGCCCTCAAAGCGGCCACGGTCTGTCGCAACTCGGTCAGGGCCGCTGTGATCTGCTGATGCACCGTGTCGATCATGCTCGCGGTTTTCTGCGGATCGCGATCGACGATCTGCCTGGCCGCCTGCAGTTGCACCGCGGCCACGGTCAGGCGATGCCCCACCGTGTCGTGCATCTCCCGGGCCATACGCTGTCGTTCCTGCACGATGGTCAGCACCTCCACCTGATCAGCATAATCACGCAGGCGTTCATGCGCAACTCGCAGTTCCTCGTACAGACGCAGACTTTCCTGCTGAGCCGTCAAAGCATCGTCGCTGGCCTTGGCAAAACTGGCGAAGAAATAGTAGGCTGCACCGTAGATCACTGTGGAGCTTATACCGGCAGACCAGCCATAACGACGGATGTAATATACGGCTGTGATCGCCGCAAAAACGGCGATCCACCACACCCACTCCCGGGGTTCGAAAAGCATGGCTGCGGTCACACTGAGTACAAAGAACAGGATGATGAAGATGTCGAGATGCGGGGGCAGGGCCAGCAACGCCACCACCAGTCCGCTGCGCAGGGCCAGCAACCAGCGTTGCCGTTGCCTGTGACCCTCGCACCAATCAGAATAATGAGCGAGCAGGGCCAGCAGGATCAGCAGCGATACCAAAGCCAGCGCCGGCCAGCGCATGGCCGGGGCCTGAACGAAAAACGTGTACAGTCCCAGAATGCTGATCACGGCCATCACACTGATGCCGGTAAAGTTCATGAGACGATCGGCCGACTGGCCGGTTCTTATCAGGGAGTTTAGTTTCATCGATGATCCTGGATCAACATGCCTGAGGCGGGCGAACACGGGGTGGTTTTGTGGAACTGATCTGCGCTTTCCGTGCTCGTCCGCGTTCTGCTGTTTCGAAAATAGAACGCTGATGCCGCTGATTACCAGGATAACGCTGATCAGAAAAATAATAATCTGCACAAATCTGCGTGTATCTGCGTCCTATTTTCATTGGTATCGGCGTCAGCCAGCTTGCAGTCGGCCTGCTTCGTAAATAAGCCTCTCGCAAAGGCGCAAAGCCGCCAAGGAAAAATAGAAAAAAATCCTTTGCGCTCTTGGCGTCTTGGCGAGAGATTTTCATCCGTTTTGGCGTGCAGCTTGCGCACCGTAGGTCTGTTCCGA
>JAJRXO010000088.1 GCA_024276255.1 Chloroflexota bacterium
CCGCGCCGGTACCGTGAGATTGGACCAGGTGAGCGTACGGCCACTGCGTGCGGGATTGGCGGAGGAGATGAGCAGGCCGTTGAGATAGACGCGACTGCTCCCCGCCTGATAGCTGAATCCTGACGGCAGTGTGTCCTGTACCGTCAGTCCCACGGCATCCACATCACCGTTGTTGGCCAAGGTAATGGTGTAGGTCACCGGCTGCCAGGGCAACACCCAGCTGGGCGATACCGATTTGCCGAGTGTGACTTGCGGATACGGCACATTTCCCCCCGCCTGTGAAGCGGGCTCGGGTGCGCAAAGAAGGACTATTGCCAGCATTGCCAGCCCCAGCAGCATCCGTCGCAAGCGCACATGTCTGACGGAAATGGTGTATCGGGATTTAGAATGTAGTCCGGCAGGGCTGCGCCTGGGGACTACATAAGCCCGGGCGCGGACAAACGCGGAAAACACGGCGTAAAATGAATGTGTCAGCTTCCGTACCCGTTCTTCCGTGTCCGAAACTTGTTTCATTTGCAATAACTTCTGGTCTTCAAGCCGCCTAGCGCCAGATCATGGGGATGAATTGCGGCTGGGTTTGCAAAACAACATCCAGCGATGTGGTTTGACCGCCGACGATGATGACGGAACTTTGACTGACGCTTTCGTAGCCGGGGTGAGTAACCAAAACCTTGTAACGTCCCCAGGGCAGACGCACATTGTAAAATCCCAGGTCGTCACTGCTCACCGAAGCTACTTTCTGATCATCTGGTGTATACACGACGACTCGGGAATCGCCCAGGGATTGCTGGCGGCTGGAGCTGATGGCGCCAGCCAGCGTGCCTTCCTGCGATAACGACTCGATGGCACGGCGGGCATTGACAATGCCCCAGCCAAAGCGATTGTTGGGGCGGCCGCCGGTTTCAGCGCCGCATTGATAATCGATAACTGGATCGGCGGTCTGACGGATGATCGCCTTGACAAGATCGGTTTGTCCGCGCAATTGGGGCGCGGCCGAAAGCAACAATGCCACCACACCCACCGTGTGGGGAGAAGCCATACTCGTGCCATCAAAATAACGATAACCCGTGCCGGGAACGCTGGACTGCACACTGCGCCCTGGAGCGGAGATATCAGGGCCTGTGCGGCTGGCGCCATCATATGATACCGGCCCGCGACTGCTAAACGAGGCAATGCGATCCAGGCTATCGCTGGCGCCCACATTGAGCGTGCGCGGATATATCGCCGGAGGAGCGGCAATGCTGCCACATCCGGGGCCCTCGTTACCGGCAGACACCACCACCACGATGCCGGCTGCGTCGGCCGCATTGATTGCCGGCTCGATGGCATCGAGCACCTCTGTTGTGCAACCTTCTTCGGGCGGACAGCTCCAGGAATTGTTGATCACATCCGGCGCCAGTTCAGGATGGCCATCCTGCAGGGGATCGCCGCCCTGAGGATAGGGCGCGACAAACCATTCAAAACATTCGATATAGGTGGCGGGTTGGCCCCAGCCATTATCCATGTTGCGGCAGCCCATCCATTTGGCTGCCGGCGCCACGCCCACAGCGTGGGAGGCCGCGGCAGGCCAATTCGGATCAGTTGGATCGAGATCATTTCCCACGATGGTACCCATGGTATGTGTCCCATGCTGCTGGTCATCGCACGGAACAGGGCTGTCGTAGCCACAGACATTACCGAAATCGGCAGGGGGGATGTCATTGTGAATGGCATCGTGCCAGGTGTAGGTGAATGTGGCGGTGTCGGAAATGGGATCATAGCCACGAAAGGCCTGTTTCAGTGCCGGATGATCCCAATCGTAGCCGGTGTCCTGCCCGGCCACCACCACACCGGCTCCGGCGTATCCCTGCTCCCATGCCCAGGGTGCCTGCACCCGCTGCACTCCCCAGGGAATGGCATCGGAGCTGACAGTGCTCTGCGTGCTGACGGGCTGCGGATCAACAGCGCGCAGGCTGGGATTATCCTGCACTCGTCGCACTTCGGGCAATGCCAATATCCGCTGCAGGGTGGCAGCGTCCACGCGGGCATGCACGGCGTTCACTGACCAGAAAGATTGATAGCTGATCCCCGTCGCCTGCAACAGCGCCACCACCCGACGCTGGCTCTGGCGGGCATGTTGACGCAGGGTATCGTATACCCAGCGTCCGCGAGCTTCCTTGTCGGGCAGTTCGTATGCCGGGCTGAGATCGGGCAGATTGCCAAGCAGGATCAATACATCGGCTGAGCCCTGCTCGTTAATAGCTGCCTGCACAACGGGATCGAGGCGAGGATCAGCCATGGCCACGGAGCTGGAAAGCAGGGTGAGCGATAAGCCCAGCCCCAACAGCATCACTATCAGCAGTCCAAGAAAAATGTTTTTACGAATCATGGTGTTGAAAAGGGGTGCGAAGCAGGTTGTGATGAGAGTATAGAGCCGGCCTGCCGGGTTCGGCAGACTACAGCTTGACAAGACGGGCAAAGGAGGCCAGCAGACGTTTGACGCCCTTGCCCGCAAATGCAATGGTGACTTCCTCGTCATCCCCGGTCAGTTTCGAGCTGACGACCGTGCCCTCGCCGAATTTGGGATGACGCACCCGCTGGCCGGGAGTGAATTGCCGGCTCTGGCCAAAGCCGCCAGCGCGGGCGGGACGCCGGGGCGATGAGGACGAGGATGAACTGCGTGAACCACGGCGGGCAGGCGAGGTAAAGGTGCCACTGGCATCCCAGCTACTCATTCGATCGACAGCCGCCCTGCTCTGGCCGCCCCCCAGGCTGAGGCGTTTGGGGATATCGCGCAGGAAGCGCGACGGTATGCTGATCTCGCTACGCCCCCAGGTGGCGCGACGGAAGGTGTGCAGCAGGTAAAGGCGCTTCCTGGCCCGGGTCATGCCCACATAGGCCAGGCGACGTTCTTCCTCCATGGCCTCGGGGTCTTCGAACGAATTGGCATGGGGGAGGAGGCCATCCTCACAGCCCACGATAAAGGTAATGGTAAACTCCAGCCCCTTGGCAGCGTGCAAGGTCAGCAGGGTGGGGGCATCGGCATTGGCCTCGTAATTATCCACATCGCTCACCAGCGAAACTTCCTCCAGAAAAGCATCCAGAGCCATATCGAGCGGCATTTCGTCATAGCCGGTGCTCACCGTGCGCAATTCCAGGATATTGGCCCAGCGATCTTCGTTTTCTTCGCTGCCATCGCGCAGCCACGTCGTATAGCCAGACTCGGACAGAATACGATCGAGCAACTGCGCAGGGCTCATACTATAACGAAGCTCAATCCAATCCTGCAACATGGCGTAGAATCTGAGCAAAGCGCTGAGGCTGCGCTTGCTGAAGGGGTGATTGACGCTGGACACTGGCGCAGCCCCGCCCAGAATGCGCAGGGCCTGATACATGCTTATCTGTTGCGAGGCAGCCCAGCGGCCGAGCTGGCGCACTGTACTGATGCCGATGCGCCGCGGCGGCACGTTGATCACGCGTTGCATGCTGATATCGTCGTCAGGATTCTGCACCAG
>JAJRXO010000089.1 GCA_024276255.1 Chloroflexota bacterium
GCCCTGGTTCCCGATCACCACACCATTCGCGCCGGTGCCCTGCATCGTGCCAATGGCGGCTATCTGGTGCTCTCGGCGGACGCCTTGCTGGGGAGCTCCATGGCCTGGCAGGCGCTCACGCGGGCCCTGCGCCACAAGGAGATTCGCATCGAAGAACCTGCAGCTGTCGCCGGTGCCATTCCTGCTGCCAGCCTGGCTCCTGTACCCATCCCGCTTGAAGTGAAAGTGGTGATGATTGGCACTCCCGGCACCTACTACTCCCTGTGGAGTTATGACAGTTCCTTTGCCAAGTTATTCAAGGTCAGGGCGGATTTTGCCAGCGATATGGAGTGGTCCGCCGACAACATGCTCAAGGTAGCCCAGTTTATACGCACCCGTGGCGAAGAAGAGAACCTCCTGCCTTTCTCCCTCAATGCCGTGGCCGAGGTGGTGGAATTCAGCGGCAGACTGGTGGAAAGCCAGGAACGCCTGACGACGCGCTTTGCCATCATTGCCGATGTCGTGCGGGAATCCGATTTCTGGGCGCGCAAGGATGGGGCTGAGGTGGTGCGCCGTCAGCATGTACAGCGAGCGATCTTCGAAAGACGCTACCGATCGAGCCTGTATGAAGAAGAATTGCAGCGCATGATTCGCGAGGGCACGGTCATGGTGGATACTTCGGGAATGAAGGTGGGGCAGTTGAACGGCCTGGCCGTAATCACCCTGGGAGATTATGCTTTTGGCAAACCCAGCCGCATCACAGCCAGCACCTATCTGGGAAACAAGGGCATCATCAATATCGAACGCGAGTCAAAACTCAGTGGCCGCATCCACGACAAAGGGGTTTTGATCCTGGTTGGCTATCTCGGGCGCATGTTCGGGCAGGACAAACCCCTGAACCTCAACGCATCCATCGCCTTTGAACAATCATATGAAGGGGTGGATGGGGACAGCGCCAGCTCTACCGAGCTCTACGCCCTGCTTTCGGCCATCGCTCAGGTGCCCATCAAACAGAGCATTGCTGTGACCGGCTCGGTCAATCAGCGGGGTGAGATCCAGGCGGTGGGGGGAGTTACCCTGAAAATCGAGGGCTTTTTTGATGTCTGTCAGGCGCAGGGGCTCACAGGTGAGCAGGGCGTGATTATCCCGGTCACCAACGTACGTCATTTGATGTTGCGTTCCGACGTGATCGAGGCGGTGGAGCAGGGGCAGTTCCACATCTGGCCAGTTAAAACGGTTGATGAAGGCTTTTCGCTATTGAGCGGCCTGCCCTACGGCGCCCGCGATGCTGATGGACACTACCCAGAAGGCACGTGGAATCGCCTGGTAGACGACAAACTGCGTCAGATGGCCCTGGATTATGCGCATTTCAGCAAACAGGAACGCGACAAATCCCCCAAAAAGGAGAAACAGGCACCGGCAGAAGGCGAAGCCTCTGCTGACGGCTGATATCGGCGTTATACTGAATCATTCTGCACACACTGTTTCCGGAGGTGCTGATGACCCCGCTCTCGATTGATCTGCCGCTGCTACAATCGTTTGAATCCCGTCTGGACCCCTACCACCCGGAGGCGGGAGAAATCCCGGTGCGGGTGCTGGGATACGGCGAGATCAGTACGGTATTTGCCGTTGCCGGGCAGAATCTGGCCTATAAACGCCTGCCCATCTTTCACAGTCCGGCTGAAATCGATGACTACGAGCTGATTTACGACCGTTACAATCAACTTTTACAGGATGAAGTGGGCATTGTCCTGCCTGCCTATAGCAGGGTCCGTGTCTCGGGGCGCTACGGGGTGGATGTGTTGTATCTGGTGCAGGAACAGTTACCGGCGAGTTCGATCTGACATCAGGCCCTGCAGTGGCTGGACCGTCCCGGCATCCTGCGGTTGGTCGAGGCCGTGTTGGGGGAGCTACTCAAGGTGTGGGATTACAACCGCCGTCAGGCGCACATCCAGCTCGGCATCGATGGCCAGATCTCAAACTGGGCGATTGCTGACTTTGATCCCGACCATCCGGCATTGCCCGAGCAGCCGCGGCTGCTGTATGTGGATACCAGCACGCCGTTGTTTCGGGTGGATGGCGAGGAACAACTGGACGCAGAGCTGTTTTTACGCAGTGCACCTTCGTTTCTGGCCTGGTTGCTCCGCTGGCTGTTCCTGGATGATGTCGTGGGACGCTATTACGATTTTCACGCTGTGATCGTGGACCTGATCGCCAATTTTTACAAGGAACAACATGCCGAGCTGATCCCGGATCTGGTACAGCTGGCCAATGATTTTTTGGTCCGGCAGGCGGCCGATCTGGCCGTGGCGCCGATCAGCGAGAAGGAAGTGGCATCCTATTATCGCCAGGATGCGATGATCTGGCGGCTGTACCAGGGGGCCCGGCGACTGGATCGCTGGCTGCATGCCCGGGTTCTGCGCAAACCCTATCCTTACATTTTACCCGGCCCCGTGCAACGCTAGGCCCGGGTGCGGGCGCTGGCAGGAGGAAAACAATGTCGCTTATTGCTCAGGATACCAAACAACATATCATTGAACGCTTTGCCCGCCATGTTTCCAGCGGCAAGGTTGATTTTTTCATGCAATCAGGGTTCGATTTTGTTATCGGCCGTCGCGAAGGCGTAACCATTTATGATATCGAGGGCAAGCGTCTGATCAATTGCCATAGCAATGGCGGGGTGTACAACCTGGGGCATCGACACCCTGAGGTTGTGGCCGCATTGCGGCGGGCGCTGGATGAGCTGGATATCGGCAATTCTCATTTGATCAGTGAGCACCGCGGCCTGCTGGCCGAACGCCTGGCCGCCATTTCTCCCGGTGATTTGAATCGGGTGATCTTCGGCGTCGGGGGCGGCGAGGCCATCGACATGGCGCTCAAACTGGCGCGCGGGGCCACGGGAAGGCCGGGAATTGTGTATGCGCGGGGAGGCTACCACGGGCATACGGGCCTGGCCCTGGCTGCCGGCGATCCCCAGTATCGGCAACCCTTCGAGCCCCTGGCTCCTGAATTCCGGGCCGTGCCCTTTGGCGATGCCGAGGCCCTGGCTGAGGCCGTGAATGACCGCACGGCTGCCGTCATCCTGGAGACGATCCCGGCCACGGCCGGCATTGTCATCCCCCCGGAAGATTATTTTGCGGCCGTGCGGACCATTTGCGAGCGGCACGGAGCGTTGATGATCAGCGATGAGGTGCAGACCGGCCTGGGCCGTTGCGGCGCGGTGTGGGGCATCGACACCTACGGCGTAGTGCCGGATATCCTGGTGACGGGCAAGGGGCTTTCGGGCGGCATTTACCCCATGTCGGCCACCATCTATGCCGATGCCCTCGATCCATTCATGCGTGAACATCCCTTTATTCATGTCTCCACCTTTGGCGGGGCCGAGGTGGGGTGTTATGTTGCCCTCAAGGTGTTGGACATACTCGAATCTCCAGAGTTTTTGCCCCATGTGCGGCAGATGGCCGATCTATTCGCCGACGGTTTTCGTCAGTTGCAACAAAAATACCCCCATTTGTTGGTGGAGGTGCGGCAGCGGGGCCTGATGATGGGCTTGAAGCTGGCTGATGCGCAACTGGGGCCGCTGATGTCATTGGCTGGATTGCAGTTCGGCATCCTCACCGTGTACGCCAACAACGACTCCTCGGTGAATCAGATCCTGCCGCCCCTGATCATCTCGGAGACTGAGGTGCAGGAGGTGTTGACAGCCCTGGATGGTATGTTGGGATGGATGAATGAGATGATGTCTCAATAACGTCATCCTCCCACACCCCCTCATGGCTGGGTTAATCCCCCAGGCAGGTGCTGACGGCGCGGGCGCTGTGGATCCAGGGGTGATCCGGCGGCACCTGCTTTACCTTACCCGCCACTTCTTCCAGAGGGACGGCCTCGCTGCCATCGCCGCGGGCCGCCACCATGATGCCGTATCGTTCCTGCGCGATGAATTCCACGCAGGCTGTGCCCAGACGCGTGGAAAGCAGGCGATCTGCCGCCGAGGGGATGCCACCGCGCTGCAAATGTCCCAAAATGGTAAGGCGTGATTCCAGACCGGTTTTTTCTTCCAGTTGTCGGGCCAGGCGCAGGGCGCTGCCCTTCATGTGCGCTTCCAGGCGTTTGATCTTGGCTTTCAGACGAGCTTTTTCTTCCGAGCTCTCGGCGGCGGCGCGTTGTGCTACCAGGGACTGATAGGCATCGGCCTGTTCTTGCGTCCAGGCGCCTTCCGCCACGGCCACGATGCTGAAACGACTGCCGCTGCGGCTGCGATGCAGGATGGCCTCTGCCACGATCTCTTCCTGGTAGGGGATTTCGGGGATCAGGATCACATCGGCTCCGCCGGCAATGCCCGCACCCAACGCCAGCCACCCCGTGCGATGGCCCATCACCTCCACAACAATGATGCGATGATGGCTATGGGCGGTGCTGTGCAGGCGGTCGATGGCGTCGGTGGCAATGCTCAGCGCCGTGTCAAAGCCAAAAGTCACGTCTGTCCCGAACACATCATTATCGATGGTTTTGGGCAGGGTGATGATGTTCAAGCCTTTTCGCGCCAGTCGCAGGGCGTTTTTCTGGGTGCCCCCACCCCCCAGGCAGACCAGTACATCCAGATAATGGCGGTGATAATTGTCAACCATGACATCCGTCATGTCCATCACGCGATTGCCCACCGGCATGCGATGCGGCTTGTCTCGGCTTGTGCCCAGGATGGTGCCGCCCACGGTGAGGATTCCTGACAGGGTATGACGGTCGAGGCGGACTGTGCGATTCTCCATCAGGCCCCGAAATCCGTCACGGAAGCCGATGACCTGCATGCCCGAACGCAGTGCGGCCTTGCCGATGGCGCGGATGGCGGCATTCAGGCCCGGACTATCCCCACCTGCGGTGAGAATCCCGATTTGTTTGCTCACGGGGGCACCTCCCGAAGAATGATGGCTGGGGGATGATCAGCCGATACGGATGTCGACCAGCATGCGGCCGATCAGCCAGCGGCCATGTCGTTGAGTGATCGTAATGACGCCGCCGTCGTCGGGGCCGGCGTTGGCGTCGGCGGAGATGGTGAGGGTGACGGTGGGGCCGGGTTCAGCCTGGGCCGTCAGCCGTATCCATGTGGACTCATCGTCGAGCAGACGGGCGGCGCTGCGTTGCATGGCGCCGCTCCAGTCCAGGTGAACGCGGCCGCGGCGGAATTGCTTGCGTTCGATTTCCAGGCTCATGGCCGCGCTTTCGCCGGCAAACTGGTACAGAGGCAGCTTGATGCTGGCGCTTTCATCGGCCGCAACGTGCAGTTGCACGATGTTCTTCAGCGCCAGGTTGTTGTCGCTGGCTACGGCCCACGGATACAGAACCGGATCGTCCGACGAATACAGGCGCACCAAAAAGGCAAAGGGGCCGTCTTCCTTGGGCAACCATGAAAGCTCGGAGATAGCCGACGCCCCGGCGGCGATGTCGGGGAATGAGAGGGTGCCAAGGGGTTCCCAGCTGGCGGGAATGAGAGAAGGCGTGGCCGGCGCAATCAGGATGTCGGCCTTGACGCCATGAGCCACTTCCGGCCCCTGATTCCAGGCGCGCACATAGATCCAGTTCAGATCATGCGCCCGCGGCATCTGATGGACTGTCTTGCCGTCGCGACGGTTTCGCACCCAGATGTCGGGGCTGTTAAAACGATCGCTGTCCCGCGGCAGGGTCCCTTTATCTTTTACATTGACGCGTAGATACACGTCGGCCAGAGGGGTCCGGTCGGCGGTGAGGGCAATTTGGTTGTGTTCGGCAATGAAGGCATAGGAGATCACACCATAGCCGTTTTGCAGGGCGCTGTCGAATCCCCACGGCGACCATGAGTTGCGAAGGATGAAATAGCCGCCGCCGGGAGCCTCCGCATCGTCCACATAGCCGATGAGTGCCACGGCGTGAGCGCCTTGAGGTCGTTCACCGGGCAGGGGCATGTGGATCTTGCCGTAGCGACGGGCCACACGGTTGTGATACCATGAGAGATAGATGGGAAAAGAGATCATGACGGATTTGCCCAGGGCCAGCGCCGCCTTGATACCATCGATGTCATGGGGATCAAGGGAGAGAACGCGTTTAACGCGATAGCGCCAGGCATGTTCCAGGGCTTCGGCCGGGGGAGGACCCTGATCTTCGTCACCAATGCGTGGGCGGGCATTGTAGGGCCAGTCTTTTTCGGGGGCTGCGCCCAGTTGGGCCAGGCATTCCATGCCCAGGTTGGGATAAGTGCCGCTGACCTGCGGCAATTTGTCCTGTTGTTTGCACCACCAGTAAATGAGTTGCTCCGAAAGATCGATTTGCTCGGGGGGCGTGAGCCCGGCCGCAGTCTCCAGCTGTTCGCGTACGGCCGCGGCTGCGTGTGCCACGCAGGTCCCGCGACCACCCTGATCGCGCGGCGGCGGTAGTTGATCATAAAGATTAACCGCCTCCGGCAGTTCTTCGGCCACGGGCAGACGTACATATTTTTCCGCGGCGCGTTGCGCGGGCGGCACTTCCAGTGCTCCGCTTTCATACTGCATGCGCATGGCTTTCTCTTCCAAGGCCGCTTTGGGGCCCCGCATGCTGATCATGGAGCGGGCGCGTTGCAGTATAGCATCGAGTTGATCGGCGGTCTTATTCAGTAGTGATTGAATGAGATCGCTACCGCCGGGGATTTCGGCGTAGCCAACCAGGTCCTGAACGCTGGTGATCCAGTATGGTTTGAGTGCGGTGATGTGCTCAGCCGTGATGCCGGGTACGCGGTCGAGTGGAGCTGCATGAACCAGGGGGGGAGGTGCTTGCGCCGACATACGTGAATCTCCTTTCGCTGACAGGATCGGAAAAATGACTGCGGTCAGTATAGCATTGGCCGCAGGGGGGAGCAAACGTTTTTTCCGGCGCCGCATCCAGGTTCCCGGATGAGGATGTAGCTTCTGCCTGCGATGGGAAGGATGCTGTGTTGAGCTGTGCCTGCCAAACACTATTGACAAGAGGGGCGGCTGCCCGTATAGTTTGTTTAGGAGTTCCTAAATCGGCAGGCTATTTCTCCTGTCGGCGAAACATCATGCAGACACAAGCTGTCGAAGATTATCTCAAAAACATATTTGAGATCGAGCGTACGGAGGGCAAAGTTGCCACCACAGCGCTGGCTGAACGTATGGGGGTCGCCCCAGCGTCGGTAACGGGCATGATCAAGAAGCTGGCAGCCACGGATCTGGTGCATTATGAACCCTATCAAGGGGTACAGCTCACTGCTGCCGGCAGACGTATCGCCCTGGAGGTTATTCGCCACCATCGTTTGGTTGAGCTGTATCTGGCGGAGGCTCTGGGGCTGCCCTGGGATCGCGTGCACGACGAAGCCGACAAATGGGAACACGTACTATCCGAAGACGTGGAAGCTCGTATGGATGAGGTGTTGGGGTATCCGCAGGTAGATCCTCACGGTTCACCTATTCCCTCTTCTGAGGGCAAGATCATCGTGCCACAGCAGCAAAAACTGCAGGAGCTGGAAACCGGAGTGAGCGCTGTGATCACGGAAGTCAGCGACCACAGTGCGGAAATGTTGCGTTATCTTGGCCATTTGGGGCTGTATCCGGGCACCAGGGTGCGAGTTCAGTCGCAAACACCCAACCATCTGATGCTACAAAAGGGGAAGGATATTGTGGCCGTGGATCAGAAAGCAGCAGCCTATATTTTTGTGAGACTCGAAGACGAAGACTGAAAAAGCCTGGAATAAGAAAACCGCCGGCGCTAAAACCGGCGGTTTTCGTGTAATCATACGGGTTGTGACTCAGGCGATTGTGATGTTCGTGTCCAAAAATACATCCTGAATGGCATGAAGCAGCTTCACGCCTTCGGCCATGGGTTTCTGGAAAGCCTTGCGTCCGGAGATGAGCCCCATGCCGCCGGCGCGCTTATTGATGACCGCTGTG
Organism: Chloroflexota bacterium; assembly: GCA_024276255.1. Lineage (GTDB taxonomy): Bacteria > Chloroflexota > Anaerolineae > J102 > J102 > JAADGC01. The sequence goes on from JAJRXO010000089.1 coordinate 7,890, forward strand.
CGAACGGCTTGGGCCAGATCGTTGCTGCCCGAGGCGCCGCCGGAGTTGATCAGGCCGATGCGGCCCATGTAGCAGTTGGCCACCTGCCAGCGCGTGAGGTCGATGGGATGATCAGAAGTCAATTTGTCATAGACCAGGGGGTTGGTGCGACCGAAGCCGATGGCTGTGTAGCCGCCGTTATTGGTGGCCTGTTTTTGTTTGATGATGTCGGCTTCGATGGTCGCGGCCAGGTGATTGGCCTGCCCGGTCAGATCGGCAGAGGCATGATAATCGACGCCATCTTTTTTGAATGCGGGATTGCGCAGATAGGCCCACAACACCGTGACCATGCCCAGTTCGTGTGCCATGGCAAAGGCCTCGCTGACTTCCATGATCTGGCGTCGTGATTCAGGTGAGCCGAAATAGATGGTGGCGCCCACGGCAACCGCCCCCAAATCAAACGCTTGCTGCACACTGGCGAACAGGGTCTGATCGTGAATGGCGGGGTAAGTGAGTAGTTCGTTATGATTGATCTTGACCAGGAAGGGTATCTTGTGTGCGTACTTGCGCGACACCGCGCCCAGCACACCCAGGGAAGAGGCAACGGCATTGCAGCCGCCTTCGATGGCCAACTTGATGATATTTTCGGGATCGAAGTAAATCGGATTGGGGGCAAAGGAGGCAGCGCCCGAGTGCTCGATGCCCTGGTCCACAGGCAGGATGGACACATAGCCGGTGCCAGCCAGGCGGCCGGAATTCAGGATGAACTGCATGTTGCGCAGTACCGCGGGCATGCGATCCATCTGCGCAAAAACACGATCCACATAGTCGGGGCCTGGGGCATGAATCATTTCCTTGGGGATGCCCTGGCAGGTGTGCTCCAGCAGATATTCTGCTTCGTTACCGAGCAGTTCCATAACGTCTATCGTCATAATTCAAGTCTCCTGTAATATGAGTTTGGTTTGAAAAAATCGAAGCGCGCGGCATGAATCTTTTCGTGCAGCGCGGTTTTAGTAGGTGTAACCGTAGCGTTTTTCCGGCTGACCGGGGAGTGCGAGGTCCGATGCCGGCAGCTCGATTTTGGGGCCATCTTCCAGCTCGACGGTCACTTTTTGTAAAAGAATGTTGATATTGATGACCCGTCCCATGCCATCGGGCGTGACAACACGCTGTCCCCGCTTGGGTAAATACTGGCGCATTTCAATATACATGTCGTTTTCATATGCCAAACTGCACAATAATCTTCCACACGAACCTGAGATATCTGTAGGATTAAGTGGAAGATTTTGATTTTTTGCCATCTTAATGGAAACAGGGTGAAATTCTCTTAAAAATAAGCCGCAGCAGAGATTTCGCCCGCATTTCCCAAATCCACCGATCAGCTTGGCCTGATCTCGCACACCGATCTGGCGCATTTCAATACGGGTACTGAAGTGGTGCGCCAGGTCTTTGACTAGCTGCCGGAAGTCGATGCGCTTGTCAGCCAGGAATTCGACCAATAATTGTCGACCGTTGAAGCTGTATACGCAGCGTACTATCTTCATGGGCAGGTTGTGTTCCCTGGCTTTTCGCTTGCAAACCTGCAACGCAGTTTCTTCCTGCGATGACCAGTACTCTTTTTGTTCCAGGTCGCGGGAGGTGGCGCGGCGAATTACGGGTTTTAGCTGGCCGCTGACATCGCGTTCGTCGATTTCTTTGGGCGGCACCACGACCTGCACGAGCTCCTGGCCGCGGGATGTTTCGACGATCACCCGTTCACCCGGCAATAGATCCGTATACGGGCCGGGATCGAAATGATATATTTTGGTAACAGGCTGAAACTGAATACCGACAACCTGAGGCATATTGATTCCTCGGGGATAATGTAGTGATTGAAGGTCCCGCCGGGGCACCTTGGGGTTATTTTACGATGAAAGCGGAACTTTGAGCAACAAAGCTTCCATGGCCAATTGCTTATTGACATTCTGGCGGCTGTAGTTGGCCGTTTGCATGAGCGCGGCCAAAAAGCGTCGCACCGCGTCGGGGTGGGTGTGTTGCGCTAGCTCTTGCAGGGGCGCCAGCTGATCTCGGTGCAAAACGTGCTGCGGCGCAGCATGTTGCAGCAACCAAACATCACGCCAGTAGAGCAGCCAGGGTTGTAACATGGATTCGATGTCATCGTTACGGGCCAGCTCTGCGGCCAGGGCCATGCGCTCCACAATTCCCTGCCGGGGCAATTGTTGCATGATCTGGAGTTGATGCTGGTAGCTCTGCCAC
>JAJRXO010000090.1 GCA_024276255.1 Chloroflexota bacterium
ATCACTGACCTCAGCTTCGATTTGCTGCGGCGTGTTTGCTACCACCTGACGCTCGAACTCCGCTCGTAGACGGGCACCGTTGATCAGATCCAAAAAACGCCCCATGCGAATCGTTTCCTCGAAGAAATCATCACCCCGGCTTCGCATATCGTGCAGGATGTTATCGATGCGGTTAAGGCGGAAAGTGAAGTCATGGCGCATGTCAGCCATGTAGGCATCGAGCTCGGCATCGATGGTATCGATGGTGCTGAAATCATCTTGCAGTAATGTCAGCCGCTCGCGAACACGCTGCTCATAGTCCTTCCGCAAACGCTGAGCCACACCAAGAGGGCTTTCCAACTTCAGGCGCAGGCGCTGTTTCTGGTCGAGTTGCTGCAGGATGTAGTCCTCCAGCTGGGCGAAGCGGGATTCTTGCAGCAGGGCCCGGCGCCTGTCTGCATCCGGATCCTGCTTGCCGAGCAGGGCCTGGCGGGCCGACACCGGGATGATGACAGGGGTGCTGCCCAGGATGGCAGTGGTCTGCTCCCGCACAAACTCGACCACCTTGTCCAGAGCCGTGGTTGTCTCCAGCAGATCGATCTTGTTGATGATCACCACAACCTTCTTGCCCCAGCTACGCACCTGCTGCAAAAACTGCCGTTCGCTCTGGCTGATCGGTTGACTGGCGGCCGTGACAAAGAGTACCAGATCAGAACGGGGCACAAAGGCTTCGGTGATCTGCTGGTGGCGTTCGATGACGGCGTTGGTGCCAGGCGTATCCACGATGTTGATATCCTGCAGCCAGGCGACCGGATATTGCAGGCGCAGTAAATAGGGCTCCAGCTGGTGCTGAGCGATCTGCGGTCCGTATTGGATGATGTGGATCTGGCTGGTCGTGGGGGTGACGTCCTCGTCGAGCAGGGGCTTGCCCAGCAAGGCGTTGATCACAGCGGACTTACCACTGTTGAATTCGCCCACCACAACCAAAAGAAAGAACTCGTCAAGCTGCTGACGAGTGCGGGCGAGGGTATCGAGGTCATCGGTTGGCGCCTCAAGTTGCACCAGAATGCGCTCGAGTCTGGCAAATAGCTGTCGCTCGCGTCGCAGGATGGCTTCCTGTGGGGCTGTAAGGATTTTTTGCATGGATGCGGGTTACGGGATATTCGACGCGTGTGCAGGGGCGGGCGCCGGAGACACTTGCGGTTTGGGCAGGGCTTCGAGGAGCATGGGAAGCAGGTTGGCGCCGTGGCGCTGCAAGTAGGCGCTCATCTCCAGAAAATCTTCCGGACTCATATGCGGTAGTTCTGTGGCCGGATGCGTGCGCACCCAGTCCTGCAGGGCGGGCAGATAGCGGGTACGGGCGTTAATATCCAGTGGATAGCGAGCCGGGTCGATACCAAGCCAGGTCACGGCACCGGCCTTGGCAGCGATTTCTTCCCAGGCCGGGGCTCCAGGGGTGTCGGGGCTTTGATGCAATGTGGGAACCAGCGACAGCAGCAGGGGCAGATCCTGGGGCAGGTAGGGCGCCATCCGCGCCAGGAAGGCAAGGCTATCGTCAGTATGGAAGGGCAGCCAGAGGGGTAACAACCGACTGCGCAGGGCTGCCGTGGGGTTGATCTGATTGAAGCACTCGATGAGGATGCCCTGCGGCGCCTGGTCGCGCATGTCGGCTTCCCAGAGATACGCGGTGTAGGCCAGGGCGCTGAAGTCCTCGGGGTGGGCGCTGTGGATCACCTGGAACTGGAACTCGCCCTGCCGGGCAAAATCCTGCACGGTCATCTTAAATTCTGGCAGTGAGCCCCATTCAGATTCGGGATATTCGGCCAGCGGCCAGTGTTGCGAAAGCGTCCATCCACCACGGTGCTTCGCCCCCAGGCTGGCCAGCCAGGTGTCCAGCTCGTTGTTTCCTTCGAAATAGTCCGCCGACACATATCCCCCCAGTCCACCCACCTGAAACGTATGGTTGGGTGCAATCTCGTATTGATCCCATGTGAAGCTGCAATCGGCAAAGAAGATGATGCCACCCGGGGCCAGATGTTCATAGATGAACTGCTGATAGGCCCGCGGCAGGGTGCGCAGCTTCAGCCGCACATGATTGACCTCGCCGATCAGAAAACGATCATGCACCGGATCATAATGATTGATGGCATGCAGTTCGGGATTCTGGCTGAGTATGATATCGATTAGCCCGGAGCCGAAGGCCTGGTAGGAACGCACATCATCCGGGTCTGATCTGTGGCTGAAACTGAGCAGGAATTGCGCCGGTAAATAAGGAATCCCCATCAGGGCGGCAAGATAGGCGACGCCGCCATTGGGCGCACCCAGCATGATTGCCGGATAGCCCACGCCGTTTTGCACGCGATCATAGGCGGTGAGCGCCTGACGGGCGAGCCCGTCAGTGCGAATGTCGTAGGCCAGGGCCGGATCGAGGGCAGCTTTGTGCAGAGCCCGTGTGCCCAGGGCCGATGCCAGTCGGATTGGCAGGCGCGTGGCCAATTGCATGCCGGTTTCACCCAACGGATTGGGCACCGATGGCGGTCGATACCAGGCGTCACTGAGCGCAGCAGCAACCGCCTGCAACACAGCAACAGAACTCGATTCTAAAGCTTCACGGATGCGGGGATAGGCCATTTCACACACTCTCGCAGGGGCGGCGGTACAAAGACACGTTGCCATTATAACATTTTATGGTAAATGACAACAAGGTGGCTTTGACCCACGAGACCCTATCAGTATAGTCGACGTTTGCTGCTGGCCGTCCATCAGCAGTGCAGCTATTACTCGCCCTGAAGGCATTAACGTCAGGTGGAACCAGAAGCGGATCACAATGCCGCCGCAAGGGCAGGTTGTCAGCTGCCAGGCCTGTGAAGCTGCAGTGCCGGCCGCCAGTCGGGACAGCGCTGGACGCCGGATTCCGGGGGGCCCTGCCCCCCGGCCACCCCCCGCTGGGGGACTATTACATGCCCCCCAGACCCCCCACGTAAGGCTTGGCGCAGCAACACAGGCTCGCAATCAACTTTGTTGGCGCCGAAGATGCGGGTGGTTCAGCAGGTTGTCGCTGCCGCCTGCGGCCAGGGAGGTGCGGGCTGGAAATCTTCGCAGCCTTTGTCATCCGCGCGATCATGCCGAACCGAAACTATTGCAGTCAGCGACTCCCAGGCTTCTACCCGCGAAAGCGGAGCGTCGGGGGGGGATAGAGGGGGGCAGTGCCACCGACCAAATTGATACAGTGTCTTGACCCGCCGGATCATGCTGATCAGGCCGGGTTGACCACCTGCAGCACATCATCAACGCCAACCACC
>JAJRXO010000091.1 GCA_024276255.1 Chloroflexota bacterium
GTCGCCGTGGCGACCCTGTACACAGGCATCTACCTCGCCCAAATCTTCGGCCTGAGCCCGGCCGGCTACATTGGGTCCGCATTACAACGTGCCCAACACCTGGCTCAACCTGGGCTGCGGATTGACCCTTGCGACCGGGCTCTCGGCTCGCACCGCCGATGACTTTGGCGTATTATTTCAAACACTGATCTTGGCGCACCATGGCCGCCAGGAGCCGGCCACGCGGCCAGTAGGAATACCCTATGTAAAAGATGGAAGGGAAACATTCCTGGCCCCGCCACCTATCACCCAATTAGCGCAAAAAGCCCGGTCGCTGGGCTATGATCCCGGCACGCTCACCGTGGCAGAGATGCTGAGCCAATTTCAGGCGCTGACGCAGAAATAAATCAGGGAATGACTTGCTAACGTAAAGAGACAATGGCATAATATCTACCATGAAACGATTCCCCATTGTTGTTCTCATCACCCTGCTGCTTCTCATCCTTGCCATTCCCGCCTCTGCCCAGGGCCCGGTGGCACTGAGTGAACTCGACATCAAACTCTGGCCCGAATTCGACGATCCCCGTCTGCTGGTCATCATCGATGGTCAGCTCACAGAATCCAGCCCCCACATCAATGTCCCCGTACCAGCGGGCGCCTTCATCAACGCCGTGGCCTCGGCCGCGGATGACGGGCAGTTGCTCAACATCCCCTGGGAATCCGGCACCGACGCCAATGGCAACCCCGTGCTGATCCTGACGCCGCAAACACTCCACTTCCGCGTCGAATACTACGTGCCCCTCACGGTACAGAACGAACAGCGCACCATCGATTTCAAGATTCCGCCCAATAGCTTCAGCGCCAACGCCGTCTCCATCGAAGTGCTGCTGCCCCCTGACAGCACGGATGTCAAGCTCAACCCGGCTGCCGACGCCAACCAGATCACACCGGACAGGGCGCTGCTTTATGGCCGCAATGTGGGCGCTGTATCCGCCGATCAGGTCATCAGTCAGACTATCAGCTATCGAAATCCCACCGGCGCCATGACCATGCCCGAGACTCCCAAAGAACCGGCTGTGGCGGCCCCCACACCGGCGCCGGTCAGCAACAACCCGCAACAATCCGCAGGCGGCCCCGACTGGATGCTGATTGGCCTGGCCACGGCAGCCGTCCTGCTGATCGCCATCGGCGGCTACGGCCTCTGGCGCACCAGCCGGCCCGAGCTCGAACCCGAGATCATCGAGCCAGCCTCCCGGCCGCGTCGAAAAAAATCCAAAAAGATCACCGCTCCCCGGGGCAAAGATCAGTTTTGCCGCAACTGCGGCACGCCTTTCCTGCCCGACGATCGTTTCTGCCGCAAATGCGGTACCAAACGACGCTGATCCCTGTTCCCCCTGGCCCGTTCCGTTCTTCAAGCCGGTGATCTCTCCACCGGCTTTTTTTGTGATCATGATCTTTCACCCGGGATTCAGCTGCCCCGGCGGAACAAAATGATCAATTGGCGTAAAAGTTCAGCAGAGCCCGTACTGAAACCCACCCTTTGGACGTCTCCTTTTACAGAAACACAGCACCCTTTTCCGCAATCAGCCCCCCGCTCAGCAGCACCCCACGCGATGGCGCCATGACAGCCGAACAGGCCGAGTTGCTACGCCAGGCCCGGGAACGGGACCCCGCCGCACTCACACGCATCTACGACACATACGCGCCCAAGATATACGCCTACCTCTATCGGCAGGTAGGTGATGCTGCACGCGCCGAGGATCTCACCTCCGCCACCTTCCTGAAAATGCTGGAGGCGCTTGATCGCGATCAATTCGCTAACGACAGTCTGCAATCATGGCTTTATCGCATTGCTTACAACACCCTGGTGGATGATGCCCGCCGCCGCAAGCGACGGCCTGTCGCCTCTTTGCACGAAGGTATCAGCATGCCACCCCACACGCTCCCGGAGCGCATCGTTGACAACCGTGTTGAACGCGAAGAACTCATCCGGGCCGTACATCAGCTCTCCACGGATCAGCGGAATGTCATCATCCTCCGTTTCGGCGAAGGCCTCACAGCTCCCCAGGTGGGTAAGATACTCGGCAAAAGCGAAGAAGCTGTACGGGCGTTACAGCGCAGAGGACTGGTGAATTTACGCAAGATCCTGAACACATCTCCCCTGACATCTCCCCCGGCCACCATCGTGCCCACTTCCCAATCATGACCACGACTCAGCACGATCTCCTCCTCGACCAGGCTCTGAACGAAATCCTGGCTGGCCATCCCAACGGCAAGGCCAGTCAACTGGATGTCGATCTACTGTCATTGCTGCCCCTGGCCCATGACCTGCGCCTGGCCATGGCCGAAGTTCCGCCGCCGCCTCACGGCTTGCGGCCCGGACGGTCGGCCTTTTTGAGCGCGGCCGCGGCTACAAAACCCCGGCGGCGATTAAGCTGGCCTGGTTTGCCGGGTTTGCTCCGTGTATGGCAGGGAACAGCACCCATGATAGCCGTGCTGCTGCTGGCGCTGCTACTGGCGTTCGGCCTGCGCAACCGGGTAGTGCCGGCAGGACCCAGCGCTCCCACACCGCCCGTCGGCACCCAGGCTGCGCCCTCACCAGCAGCCCCTCTGATGATCCCGGCCCTCACCCGCGTGCCGTCGGCTACCCCCACACTCACGCCCACCCTTACGCCGACCCAAACCCCAACCACCCCGCCCACAGCCAGCCCCACGCCGCAACCCACTGCCCCTCCCACACCGCTGCCCACCGCCACTCCCACATCGCAGACGGCGATCATTGCTCCGGCAGTGCCCAGCCCCACGCCACAACCCACGGCCACGCCGTTACCCCCCTCCCCCACGCCGCAACCACCACAGCCCACTCCCCTGCTCCCTACCGCGACTCCACTCCCGCCCACGCCGACCCCCATTCCTCCCACGGCAACCCGCGTGCCGCCACCCACCTCGACGCCGACCGCTGTGCCACCGACGCCCATCGCCACCCGCCCGCCGCAGGTCACGCCCACTGTTCAAATCGATCTCACCCCGGCTGTCGCCTCCCCCACCCCCACGGCCACCAGCACCCCACCCATCCGGCCTCGCCCCTGGCCCACGACTACACCCGGCCTTACGCCTGAACCGCCGAGCACGCCGTTGCCATACTGAGGGCAGGATATTAATGTGGAGGTTGGGGCGGCAGATAAGGCAACGGGTCAACTCGCACACGGCCCTTGCGCACTTCAAAATGCACGTGCGGGCCCGTGGAATTGCCGGTAGAGCCCACAGCGCCGATCATCTCGCCGCGGCTTACACGCTGGCCAACCTGCACCCACGGCCCCTTGAGATGGCTGTACAACGTCAGCAGGCCATTCTTGTGCCGGATCACCACCGAATAGCCATAGCCGGTAAACAACCAGCCTGCCCGCGTGACAACCCCGTCGCCGGCCGCGTACACAGGCGAGCCATAGGGGGTAGCAATATCGAGGGCGCGGTGTCGGGATGAATAGAATTGGGTGATGTAACCGCGCAGGGGCCAGGCAAACGTCGCCTGGGTTGAGGGATCAGGCGGGGGGATGTTTAGCGATCGATATCCACCGGGGATAAACACGGTCTGGCCCACGCGCAGCCGGCCGCCTACAATGCGGTTGGGGCCATAGCCCAGCAACACATCCGGGGCCACGTTCCACTTTCGGGCCAGGCTTTGCAGGGTATCGCCTTTCTGTACATCTACCACCACACCCACGGCAGGCGGAATTCGCAACACCGTATCCAGGGGCAACACATCGGGGTTGCGCGCCAGAGCAGGGTTGCTGTAGCGCAGGCTATCCACATCCAGGCCAAATCGGGCTGCAATCAGCCATAAGGTATCGCCGGAATGGACGGTGTAGGTGATTACTCCCCGCCGCAAAGCCATCTCCTGATCCCACTGCAGCCGACAATCATCGACGCTGGTGTCGGCGGGCACCACGCAGGGAGAGGCCTGCGTGAGCAACGGTGTAAACATTAAGTACAGGAACGTCCCAGCCATCGCCAGGGCGAAGCTCAATTGTCGCCTGTTTTTGCGGTTCAGCATGGGGCGATCTTAGCACGATGGTCAAGGCAATGCCAAAAAATGATCCTGGTTTGCCTGGCATTGCCTATTCGGGCAGACGCGGCACCCGCGCCAGAATCACGCTGATCACCTCGTAATTGATCGTGCCCAGCCGCGCCGCCACCTCATCCGCGGTAATGCATTCATTGCCCTGGCGACCGATCAATACGACCTCGTCGCCCGGCCGCACGCCGGGAATATGCGACACGTCGATCGTCGTTTGATCCATGCTCACACGGCCCACCAGGGGCGCCCGTTGCCCGCGCACCAACACATAGCCCCAGTTCCGCGGCGCCCGACGAAAACCATCAGCATAACCCACGGGGATCACGGCAATCGTCTGTTCGTGCGATGTGCGATAGGTGAGGCCGTAGCCAATCGGCGCGTGGGGGGGCAATGTTTTCACCTGGGCGATGGTGGTCTTCCAGGTGAGTGCGGGCCGGTAGTCGGCCGGGAAAGGAAAATCCGGGGCTGGAGAGAGGCCGTACAGGCCAATCCCCAGACGTACAGCATCGAAATGCGCATCAGGGCGCGAAAGCAGGGTGGCGGTGTTGGCGGCATGCACCAGCCGCGGGCGCAGATCCTGTTCGTCCAGAGTGGCCAGCAGATCCCGAAAACGCTGCAACTGCGTCTCGGTGAAGGGATGCTCAGGCTCGTCTGCAATGGCCATGTGCGTAAACAGCCCCACCACATCCAGATGTGGCAAAGAAGCAAGGTGGCGCAAAAAGGCCGGGACATCCTGCGGCGGCAGGCCCAGGCGCCCCATGCCCGAATCCACCTTGACATGCACTGGCGCCTGTCGATGTAAATCGGCTGCCGCCCGATTCAGCGCCCTGGCCGCGTCTACGTCATATACGGTGAGTTGAACATCGTATTGCAGGGCAGTGCGGGCCTGCCAGGGTGGGGTGTAGCCCAGGATCAGGATGGGCAGATCGATGCCGGCGCGGCGCAAAGCCTGGGCTTCTGACAGGCAGGCCACGGCCAGCATATCGACCCCGGCCTGGGTCACCACGCGGGCCACGGTTTCAGCGCCGTGGCCATACGCATCGGCCTTCAACACTGCGATCAGGCGCACGCCGGGTTGCAGGCGTCGGCGGGTGGCGCGTACGTTATCGGCCACGGCCAGGGTGTCGATCTCCAGCCATGTCGGGCGCAAGGAGTTGCGCAAGCGCAGATGCTGCCAGGCAGGGCTCTGCCGTGGCAACAAGTTGTCGGCCTGCTCCGGTTTTGCCAGCAAGGCACGGGTGACACGCTCCATCCGCGCCTCGCGCGACCCTTTGATCAGGCAGGTCGCAGTCGGCCCCAGCAGGGGACGCACCAGCTCGGTAGCGGCCGCCGGCGTGTCGGCCCGATAAATGTGCTCGGATGATAGTCCCCAGCGCGTGGCCGCGGCAGCCAGCACCGCTCCCTGCTCTCCCACCAGCACCAGCTCATCCACCGATGCCGCCAGATGCGGCCCCAGCGCCTCCAGCCGTTCCCTTTCCATCCTGCCCAGATCACTATGCTGGCCCAGTACGGCAATACGCGGGGAGGAGGCCCGGGCCAGCGTCTGTAGGGCCGCAATCGTGGCCGCCGGATTGGCGCCGAAGCTATCGTCCCAAAGGGTGCTGCCAGCCAATCCGGGCAACGGTCGCATGCGGCCGGGGAGCGGCCGGAATGCGGCCAGCGCCTCCCGTACATGCTCCGGGTCCACCCCCAGGGCCAGCCCCAGCGTGATCGCCGTGCGCAATGCCACAAGTTGATGGGTCCCCAGCAGTGGGTTGGGCAGCAAAAGCGGCTGCGGAAGGGCCGTAGCAACACGCTGAAAACGCACCTGTTTTTCCTGCAGCCATTTCCGCACAACCAACATGGGGAGCGTCTCATCTGTGAGGATCAGACGACAGACAGAGGGGTCTTCGGCCTGAGCCAGGAGCTGTACGGCCCCGCCAGCGCCATGAATCAGCGTACAGACGTCCAGGTTGTCCTTCAACCCGGTCTGATGAGGATCATCGCCGTTGATCACGGCCAAACCATTGGCGGGAAGGCTTTGCAGCAAGGAGGCTTTTTCGACGGCGATGGCAGCTTCGCTGCCGAAGGCGCCGATGTGGGCATCGTTGATCACGGTCAGCGCCGCCACCTGTGGACGCACCATGGCGGCCAGTTCGCCGATCTCGCCAAACGCATCGGTGCCCATTTCGATCACGGCAAAGCGGTGTTCCGGTTGCAGGCTGCCCAGGGCCAGGGGAATCCCCAGACGATCGTTGTAGCTCTGACGGGTGCGAAAGACCTGCCCCGGATACTGGCGTTCCAGCATGTCGGCCAGCAGGTCTTTGGTGGTGCTTTTGCCGCTGGAGCCGCTGATGGCAATGGGCAAGCAATCGGCCTGGCGCAGCATATAAGCCGCCCATACGCGCAGGGCGTTGGCAGTGTCGGGGACCAAAAGGGTGGTGACAGGCGGATGCTCGGGCGCCGGATGCTGGCAGAGCACCCCGGAGCAGCCGCGGCGCACGGCTTCGGCAATGAAGTCGTGACCGTCGCCAGTGGGCGTGCGCAGGGCCACGAACAACTGGCCGGCGCGCGCCAGCCGCGAATCATGGCAGAAATCCGACCAGCTGTGCTGCCGCACCGGGCCCCAGAGACGGGCGCCGGTGGCGGCCTGTAAATGTGAAAGACGAATCATATGCGTTGCTCTGCACAAAAAGGAGGACGGATGTGAATCTTTGGAAGGTAAATCGGTAACTATTCTGAAAATAGAATGCTGTCGTGTCATGCTGAGTAAATAAGGCGTCAATGTAGGCCAGTAAACCAGAAGGCCAGCAGACCTGGAAACCAGGCCGGTTGGGGGCGGCGCCGTCTTTTCCCGGTTTTCCGGTTTACGGGTTTTCCGGGCTACAGAGCATCAATAGCATGGTAGGATTCCTGCAAAAAGTCCGGTCGTCTCCTGGAAGAGGGATAAGTTAGCGCCTAGCCCGGAAACCCGGAGATCAACTGTTGGAAACGTTGGCGATAGTGGGCGGCCACCTGCGGCCAGCCATGTTTCGTTTCGATGAGATGACGGCTGGCCTGTCCCATGGCCCTGACTTGTTCGGGATGGGTAGCCAATTGCAGCAGGGCCCCGGCCAGCGCCGCCACATCGCCCTCCGGCACGATCAGACCATTGACGCCGTGCTCCACCACCAGGGGGTTGCCGGCGGTGTCGCTGCCGATGATGGCCTTGCCGCAGGCCATGGCATCCAGCACTGTCACCCCCAGGCCGGTGGCAGGGCGGGTGACGTTGGGCATAATCAGGGCATCGGCCGCGTTGTAGACAGCTTCCATCTCGTCGGTGGGAACATTGCCCAGCCAATGGATGTGCGACAGACCGAGTTCAGCACCCAGGCGCTGCCACTCGGCCCACAGATCGCCTTCACCCACCATGATCGTGTGCACTGGCGGCAGGGTGAGTCCCCGGACCGCGGCCAATTCGGGCACACGAGCCAGCGCCCGCAAAAAGATATCGAAGCCTTTTTTGTAGACCATGCGGCCTACGCCCAGAAACACCACTGCTTGTTCGGGAATGTTCAGTCGTCGCCGCATCGCCGCCCCCAACTCGGGGCGGGGATGAAAGCGATCCGGATCGACCGCATAGATGACGAGCTCGAACTTCGCGGGATGCGCGCCCAGTTGGCCCGTGGCCACCCGGCGTAACGAACGGCTGTTGGCGGTGATCAGCTGCGCCCTGTCAAAGGCAAAGCGGGCCATGCGCCGGAAAACAGGGTTCTGCGCTGCCACCAGGGCATCGCTGCCGGGGATGCTGACGACGAGCGGTAGCCCCAGGCGTCGGGCCGCCACGGCGGCAATAAAGCCATTGGGCAATACCCAGTGGGCATGCAGGATGTCGAGCTGCTGCTGGCGTGCCACCCGAATGGCGGTTTGAATGCCGCACCAGAAGAGCAGGGGGCTGAAAAAATAGGTACGCAGTTTCATGCGCACATCGGCCTGCATGGTGCGCATGTAGCCCAGGGTATGCAGGGTATCGGGCCAGGCATAGCGGTAGAGATGCAGCCGGGGGTTGGATGATGCCAGGGTTTCGGACGTGTAGGCGGTATCGAATGGGGCAATGATGTGCACCTCTTCGCCCTGACGTACTAATTCCTGCGCCAATTGCTGCATAAAGGTGCCGGAAAAGTCGCCGGTAAAACGGGGGTAGTTGTGGGTAAGGATTCCTATGCGCATAGTGGTGTTGGAGAGGGCCGTTCATACGGCTGCACGGCGATAAAGACGAAGATAATCGGTGATGTCGGCCGGATTGCGAATCCGCCCAGAGAGCCAGTGCTACCGAGCGGGATTTGTAATCCTGCGAGTAAACCCGGTCTTTATTGAAATAGTCCGACGGCGGGCTTGCCCGCGCCGATACCGATGAAAGTCTCGTTAGTGTCATTCTGAGTAAATCCACAGCGTGCGCGGACGCTGCTCAAACTGAAAGAAACGAGTTGTTTCTTAGTAGCGAAGCGAAGAATCTCGCGTTTGCAAAGGATGAGATTCTTCGGTCGCTACGCTCCCTCAGAATAACAAGACAGCGTTCTATTTACAAAGCAGACGCCATGAGAACTAGCTCACCACATAACGACGAAAATAGGGAGCAGATGTACACAGCCTGCGGACACTGATTTTGAATATTGATGGGGCCGAGGTGTTGCGGGCCGCCCGGCGCTGAACCGCCGGGCTACTAAACGGCGCCGGCTGAACCCGGCTTGCTCATTGCTACTGTAGCTGCTAAGCCCCCTTCGAGGGGGCGCTGTCGTGTAGCCGGGCGGCTTTCAGCCCCCGGCGGACGCCGGAACCAATTCGTGTTCTATTTTCGGAACAGACCGACGGTGCGCAAGCTGCACGCCAAAACGGATGAAAATCTCTCGCCAAGACGCCAAGAGCGCAAAGGATTTTTTCTATTTTTCCTTGGCGGCTTTGCGCCTTTGCGAGAGGCTTATTTACGAAGCAGCAGACCAACAGTGCGTGCTACGCACGCCCATCATGATGAAAATGAGCGGCGGCACACAGATGCAGGCGGGTGGCCTTTTTCTGTGGTCGGCCCGGCAACCAATGAATGAATTCATCGGCTACCACAGGAAACGTGATGAAACACGTTGGCAGGTTCGCGATGGCAACCTGCTTCAGCAGGTTTCTTATAGCAGCCGATGATTTCAACCATCGGCTATTTACGAAGCAGTGTCAAACAATGACATTCATTGTGCCGGTAGACGAACGAATTGTCAATGCCATGACCGCCCGCCGAGACTGTATCTATTAATTAGTCGGGACTGATGATATAGTCTCCCGCCCGTGGGGTACATCTCGATTCGAGGGTATCCTTTTCAGCTATTTGCCCGCATGCGAACGGTGTTTCCACCTCACCACCTCCCCAATCCTGGCAAACTCCGGCTTTTCACCGCCATGCAAATTACCCTTGTTTCGCCTGGCGATGTATGATTATAGCCATGCCGCGCAAACCTGTATTCCTCATCCCTATTCTGTTGATTGCCCTGGTAATTCTGCCTTTCCCCGGTGGCCTGTCCGGCCAACGCAGTCAGGCAGCATCATCGGCAGTGAGTATGACCCTGCAAAATGACAGCGGCGTGCCGGCAACCGCGTTCACCGAGCTCGTCGGGAGAACTTCGCTGGCCGTACGCCTGACCGTACCACCGGCCAGCGGTGAACCCATCCGGCTCGACACCGTGCGCATCTATATCGAACCCCAGGCCGACAACCAGGAACTCCCGCTCCTTATTCGCCTGGAAGCAGTAGAAAACGAAGCCCCCGCGAATGAAGATCCCCTGTTCACGGCCCGCCTTAGATTACCCCTGAACCAACCGGGCTGGATCGACATCCCCATCTACTATCTCTTCGATACCCCGCCCACGGACATCATTATCTCTTTCTGGTCAGAAGACGTCCCCTGGGCTAAACCGCCCCTGATCATGATAGACGACAGCACCCAGATTGCCAGCAATCGCAATTTCTTCGGCCAGAGTTTCAGCGCCTGGGTGGAACATTACAGCTATTGGCCCACACCGGAGCAAGTCGGTTATCTCATGGTACGAGCAGAGCTCACGACAGGATCCGATGCTCTGTTCACGCCGACACCAACTCCCTCCCTCACGCCCACCAGTTCACCCAGTCCAACCATCACCTCCAGCCCAACCGTCACCTCAAGTCCAACAGCTACACCAAGCCCGACCGCCAGCCCCACGTCACAGGCAACGCAAACACCGACGCCATCAGCGACGGTCACGCCCACCATATCACCGGTTTTTTACACAAACTGGCTGCCGCTGATCCGCCAATAATGCTGGAAGAACGTTCGCCGTGAGGCCCGGCATGGAGCTGGCTCACGCAGAGGCTCATTAGCACAGCGACCCGCCAAACGATAGCTGCATTTTCGCACAGCTTGTTGTACAATCACGTGCATCCCCTCATGCCCTGGTTGTCATTAGTTAACTGTCCACAGCTGCCCGTGAAACAGGAGTTCTGGCATGTCTATTCTGCTGTATTTACAACAATTCGTGGTCTGGTTTACGGCATTTATTGGAGTAGCTAGTTTTATTGTTCCGCAAACCATCCAGAATTTCGTTGATCTTCATCCGCGAGGGCCCAGGGGCATGACCGAAACACGGGCTGTGTTTGGGGGCGTAATGATGGGGTTGGGACTGGCAGCGTTGCTGTTTGGCACTCGCGAGGTTTACCGCACACTGGGATTCATGTATCTGGGCACGGCGATTTCCCGATTCGTGTCCATGTTCATCGACCGCTCATTCAACACGAATAACCTCTTCAGCCTGGCGCTGGAAGCGCTGTTGGGGATTGTGCTTGTATTGTAAGACCGGGAAGGCGCAAGGGGCGGGATGAAAGACTGGTTGAACGGCCGGTGCCGGTTTCGCGGGTTCATATGCGGCAGGATGCCTGCGATTCGTTGTACCTCACCTCAGCCTGCTATACTATTATTTTGAAGTGACTATAAAGTTATCGGCATCCTGATGTTCATCAACTCACTGAGCAATGAGCGCATGTAGTCCAGGAAACTGGTAAACCGGGATGGCATTGTCCCCTATCAGCCAGGTCACCTGGCCTACTTGTTTACCTTAATAGCCAGTGAATGGATGTGAACTTGTATTGTTACGTCTTAAATCCATTTTAGCGACACGCACATGACCTGGAACGTACGAACACGCCATCAGGCCACTCTGGCTCAGGAACAGGGCGTTATCCAAAAAGACTGGGGGGGTCGGCTTTCCGTGGCATTGGCCTTTCCCAATAGTTATTACGTGGGCATGAGCTCTCTGGCCCTGCAGATCCTGTACCGTCAGTTCAACGCCCATGCCGATGTGGTGTGTGAACGCGTGTTTTATGATGCCGAAAGTGCGGCCGCGGGCGAGCCCTTGCTGACGCTGGAAACCAGCCGACATGTAAGCGAGGCCGATGTGTGGGCATTTACCATCTCATATGAGATGGATTATTTTAACGTGGTGGCCATGTTACGCCAGGCCGGCCTGCCCCCCCTGGCCCGTGATCGCGACGAAGGCTGGCCCCTGCTGATCGCCGGCGGCCCCGGCGTGACCATGAATCCCGAGCCCATGGCTCCGTTCTTCGATGCCATTATCATCGGCGAAGGCGAAGAGGTACTGGAAGACCTGATCGAGCTCTTTCAGCAGGCCATCAATGCCCCGCGAGCCAAGTTGTGGGCGGACCTGGCTGCCATCCCCGGTGTGTATGTGCCGGCGCTCACGCCCCCCATCCAGGAACAGGGCTCCCGCCCGCAACGCGTCCCCCGCCTGTGGGTGCGCGATTTACGGCGCTATCCTCCAGTAAGCAGCATCTACGCTCCCGAAACCGAATTCCGGGGCATGCACCTGATGGAGATCGCCCGCGGCTGCGGTCGTGGCTGTCGCTTTTGCCTGGCGGGTTATGTATATCGGCCGCCCCGCGAACAGCCATTGCAGGATCTGCTGGCCTGGGCCGAGGCCGGGTTACAGCACACATCCCGCCTGGGGCTGATCTCCGCCGCCGTCTCCGATCATACGCAGATCGACGAGCTGGCCACATCACTGCAGGAGATGGGAGCCAGCCTCAGCGTCTCCTCCATGCGGGTCGATCCCATCTCGGTGCCGTTGGTGCGGGCGATGCGGGCCAGCGGCGCCCAGACCCTCACCATCGCCCCCGAAGCCGGTTCGCGACGGTTGCGCGATGTGATCGCCAAAACCCAGACGGAAGATCAGTTATTAGCGGCCGTGGAACTGGCGGCCGAGCTCGACTTTTCGCAGATCAAATTCTATTTCATGGTGGGGCATCCGACCGAAACCCAGGAGGACATGGAAGAGCTGGTGGCATTTATACACAAGGCCCGCGCCATTTTCAAGCGCCGTATCGCCATGAACGCCACGCCCTTCGTGCCCAAAGCCCATACTCCCTTCCAATGGATGCCCATGACGCCCGCTCGTGTTCTGAAGAAACGCCAGCGCTGGCTGCAGCGGCAGGTGGGCCGCCTGCGGGTCGCTGTGCGCGCCGATTCGCCTTCATGGGCCGAGATCCAGGGCGTGCTCTCGCGGGGGGACAGAAGGCTGGCCGGGGTACTGCTCGACATGCAGGAGATCAGCGTACGCCACTTCTGGCAGGTCATGCAGCAACACGGCCTGGAGCGCGATGAGTTCCTGGGCCAGTTGCCCGTGGGCCGCATGATGCCATGGATGATCGTGGAGAGCGGGGTCAGCAATCAGTTCTTCCGCTATGAATGGAGGCAGGCGCAACGATCACGGCTGGGCCCGCATTGCCCGCCCGACAGCGCCGGTTGCCTCAGTTGCGGCGTATGCGACGAAGACTGGGCCTTCCGCTTCAGCGACGGCAAGCCAGTCAGGCGCTCCCGGCCGATTAAGTTGAGCGACGGCCAACGCCGGTAGAAGCAGCTGTGTTTATGTTTGCTGATAATCTCTGCAGATATCACGCCGCTACCCTGCCATTGCAGGCGGAACGATCGCAGGCCGGATCAGGTCGTTTGGTCTGATAATCGCGGTTTCATGGCATACAGGCCAAGGCCCAGAGCCGATGCCACGCCGCCCAGGATAAAGGGCCAACTATAACCCTGTTGCCAGAGCAGGCCCCCCAGAAGCGGGGCCGGAATTGTGACTGAGCCCCGAATCAGGTAGTAAAGGCCAACGACACGACCACGGTGCGCTTCTTCTGCCAGATCAACAATACGGGCCTTTCTGGCAGGTTCACCAATTTCACGCAGCCCTGCGATGACGAAAGCCAGGAAAAGCCACTGCGGCGGAAGCACGATCAAGCTTATTGGGAAGAGGGCAAAAAAAGCGAAGGTAGCCAAAATAAAGGGCTGCCGCCCCCAGCGGTCGGCCAGATACGCCGCTGGCAGGTATCCGGCGATCGCGATCACCATTTGCAAAGATGTGAGCGCCCCGAATTCGAGCGGCGTCTTCCCATGCACATTGATCACCCAAAGGATCACATAGATCGCCGCCATATTGGAACCGAAGCGCACCAGGCAATCGGCCAGCAGCAATCGTTTTAATGACGCAGGCATGAGGCGCCAAACGAGTTTCAGTTGCGTTCGTTGAATGTCCTGCTGGGGCCTGGCATCGTGATAGAAATGAGATTGCAAATAAATAGCAGCCAGAGCGAACAGCAGAGCGACCCCAAAGCCAA
>JAJRXO010000092.1 GCA_024276255.1 Chloroflexota bacterium
CTTATCCATCTTCTGGGCGCCCAGCGAATGCCCCGTAAACGTAAACGGCACGTCCCACTGCCGCTGCAGCAAGGCACCGGCCAGGCCGCCATCGGCGTAGTGGCTGGTCAGAGCATGGGGACGTCTCGCCTCGCCAGCATAGAATGCCTCGATGCCACTCACCCACTCCGTACCCAGATAAGGCCACAGATCCTCCTTGCGCAAAAAACGGGGAGGTCCGCAAGGGATTCGCACGATACGTAACCGCTCCACCCCGGGGTACATATCAAGTGAGGGGGTGAACTCCGGCCATGCCGGGTCCTCCATACGGCGGGTGATAATATCAACCGTATGTCCGGCAGCCGCCATGGCCACGGCCACCTCCTTCACATACACCAACTGCCCGCCAAAGTCGGGATGCTGTGTCCAGTAACTATCGCGAGCATCGAAATTGCCCTGGGGATTGAGAAAAGCTACATGCATGAGAGGGTTAAGCCTGCAAAACCACGCCGTGTCGATCGGCCATCAGGGTCACGGTGCGTTCCAGCTCCGCCTGCACCTGCTCGGCCGACCAGCCGAGGGCCTCACCCAGCACCTCAGCCAGCTCCTGCACCAACGGCAGGCTGAGTTGTCCCAGCATCGCCAGCAAGGAACGGCGCAGTAACAGATCATCCACATGCACGATCATCTCTTCCTGCGCCAGATACGCGATCTCGCGTCGGGAATAATCGGCCCTGGCGGCCAGCGGTGCATCATCACCGGCGGCGATGAAAGCTGCCACATCGGCAGCCCTTGTGCCGTAGCGATCTAGCAACACCGCCAGTCGATCCACGGCCACCCCCGTGCGAGCATGTACTTCTTGCAGCCACTGTTGCCGCGCCGCCTGGTTGCGGGGGAACTCCCGGCCCCCACCAATGGCCAGCTCCCGCGTGCTTAGCTTGCGCTCCCGGTTCAGACGGCCCAGCACCTCATCGGTCACCTGCTCTGCGAAAGCGCGAAAGGTGGTCCATTTGCCGCCCACCAGCGAAAGCACCGCGAAATCCAGGCCCCGCCCGGCCTCCACCACCTTGATGCTATGATCACGGCTCACCTGACCGGCGCTTTTGGCGTCGGCAGCGGGCAACGGCCGCACGCCAGAGAAACGGAATACAATATGCTCGTGTCCCACGTAGATCTGCGGGAAGACACGCTTGATCATGTCCAGGAAATAGTCGATTTCCTCATCAGTGCAGCGGGCATCATCGGGGTTGTCGATAAAAATATCCGAGGTGCCGATCATCACCTTATCGAGGAAGGGGAAGATGAGCACAATACGGCC
The DNA here is from genome assembly GCA_024276255.1 of Chloroflexota bacterium. Classification (GTDB taxonomy): domain Bacteria; phylum Chloroflexota; class Anaerolineae; order J102; family J102; genus JAADGC01. The sequence continues at coordinate 1,298 of JAJRXO010000092.1, forward strand.
ATCCTTGTTCTCAAAGAAGAACTCCTCCTCACCAATCGCAGCCCGCAGCTCAGGATGATCCAACACCAGATGCGAGCCCTTGGTGCCGCCGATGAAATGCGTATGCACGCCCAGGTCGTGATTGGTAAAATCAATCCAGGGTCCAGCCGCGTTGATCACCAGCCGGGGACGCACCTCCAGCAGTTCACCGCTGAGCTCATCGCGCAACTGCACCACGCCATCATGTGCGGCCACGGCGCGCACGTAATTCAGGGCCTGTGCCTGAGGCGCGCTTTGCTCCACGTCGTGTAGCAGATCAATGCAGATGCGTTCCGGCGAGGGCATGGCGCCGTCGTAATAGGTCGCTGTGGCCAATACCTTCGGGTTGAGCTTGGGATATTCCGCAGGCTCTCCTTGCGCCACATGATCTTGTGGCGGGGCACAGTGCCCATACCCCCGGTGTATGCATCATACATCATCAGGCCCAGCTTGATCACGATGAAACCGCGCTCGGCCGGCCGATCGAGCCAGCCCAGGAATTTCAGTGGTGCATTCAACAAACCGGAAAACCACTTGAAGATGGGGATCACCGTGGGCAGAGGATGCACATAATGGGGGGCGTTCAGGATCAGGCGGTTGCGCTCACGCACCGCCTCGCGCACCAGGCGGAACTCGCCATTTTCCAGATAACGTATGCCGCCATGCACCATGTGCGATGAAGCCGCACTGGCGCCGGAACAGAAATCACCGCGATCCACCAGGTATACATCAACACCCTGCAATGCCAGATCACGATAGCTACCAATGCCGTTGATGCCGGCGCCGATAATCAAAACCGAAACGTCGGGGTTTTGGCGCACGTGCGCCAGAGATGCCTGCCGATTCATAAGGTCCTCGTTACGATTGCTCAGGGATACAGCGTCGCACATCAC
>JAJRXO010000093.1 GCA_024276255.1 Chloroflexota bacterium
ACACCTTTTGCCGGTCTGAGCCGCACTGGAGGCCACAGCAGAACCATGACGGAGACAATCGATCTCGTTGTTCACATCACCCATGAAGCCGGCGTGAAGGTGGGGGGAATTGGTGCTGTACTCAATGGCCTGTTGGGCGCGCGGGCTTACAGGCAGGCGGTAGGGCGCAGTATCATCGTGGGGACGTTGAATAGCGGTCACGCGGCCGAGCGAGAACGTGTATTTGCGCCGCAGAACGGCCTTAAATTGTACTATGCCCGCTCATTTGATATCGATACGTTGCCCGCGGGTCTAAGCCGGCATTTGCAGGATATCGAGACCTATTATGGTGTGCGGTTGTATTATGGCCGCCGTCCCTTTGCCGGTCATGAACACGAGGTGCTGCTGGTGGATGTTTCAGACATGGATGCCAGCAAAGTCAATGCATACAAATACTATCTGTGGGATCGCTACGGTCTGGATGTGGCGCGCTATGAATACGATGCAGAATTCATGCGCTATGTGCATTTTGCGGAACCGGCCTATGTCGCTTTGTATCAGCTCACGGCAGGGGTCGGAGGATCACGTGTGTTGCTGGCGCATGAATGGATGGGTCTGCCCGTTGTATTTGCTGCCCAGATGCGGGATGCTGATCTGTGGCGCACGGTTTTCTATGCCCACGAGGTGGCGACGGCGCGATTGCTGGTGGAGGAACACCCCGGCCATGATACGCGTTTTTACAATGCCCTGGCTGTGGCGCAGCAGCAGGGTCAGGATATGGAAGATGTGTTCGGGCCGCAGGATCATTATTTCAAGCATGCCCTGATAAAGCGAGCGGCGTTGTGTGATGCTGTGCTGGCGGTTGGTGACCGGGTGGTGGATGAATTGCGTTTTCTGGGCGGCCCCTGGCAGCGGAAGGCGATTGATCTGGTATACAATGGGGTGCCCGCCCGTCCCCTCAATTTGCAGGCCAAGGAGCGCAGTAAAACCCTGCTGCAAGATTATACCCTGTCGTTGTTGGGCTACCGGCCTGATTTCATCTTCAGCCATGTGACGCGTTTTGTGACCAGTAAGGCGTTGTGGCGGGATCTGCGGGTCTTACGGCATCTGGATGCGATTCTGGCGAGGGCGGGTAAGAGGGCGGTGTTGTTTATCCTCTCCAGTTTTGAGCCCACCGGGCGGCCGCCGGAGCTGGTGCAGCGATGGGAGGCGGAGTACGGCTGGCCCGTCCAGCACCAGGCTGATAATGGTGATCTACTGGGGCTGGAGGTCGATTTTTATTATCAGCTATTGCAGCCTTTCAACAGTTCCAGCCGGGCAGTCAAGGCCGTGTTGGTCAATCAGTTTGGTTGGAGTCGTGAGCGGTGTGGGCAGCGTATGCCGGCAGAGATGGGTTTTATGGATCTACGGCAGGGAGTGGACGTGGAGTTCGGGCAGAGTATTTATGAGCCTTTTGGCATAGCCCAGGTGGAGCCCTTGAGTTTTGGCGCCCTGTGTGTGGTATCGAATGTGTGTGGCTGTGTGGGGTTTGTGCGGCGAGCCAGTGCGGCATTGCCGGACTTCCCCAATTTGGTTGTGGCCGATTACACCACGCCGCCGCCGGACTGGGTTTTTCATACGCCGGCGGATGCGCTCCGCCTGGATCAGTTTGGCCGCGATCTCATCGAAATCCGCAACAGCCAGACGGTGGCCGAGACAATCGCCCGGCGGCTGCCGCTCTGCCCGGCCGAAAGTGAGATCATGCTGAGGCGCGGACAGGATGTGGGCCAGGCTATGAGCTGGGAAGTTGTTGTGGATACGTATCTGTTGCCTGCTTTGCAGCGGGCGCTTCTGTAAGAATCACGATGACCGACATAAGGAAATCTTTGCGTATGATCCTGAAATGGCTATTGCTTGGCGGTGGTGTGACGGCGGCTCTGGCTGTGCTCGTGGGGATATGGGCCTATGTGGATGTGAGCATCCGTGAGCGGGATCACATCGTCGAGCCCGAGCAGATCACAGAGCCCCGGGTCGTGTTGGTTTTGGGGGCGGGCTATTATCCGGGGGGTTATCTGAGCTCGGTACTGCGCGATCGCATGATCACAGCAATCGAATTGTGGCAGACAGGTAAAGCCCGGCGTCTGCTGCTCAGTGGGGACAATCGTTTTGTGGAGTATAATGAACCGGCGGCCATGGCGGACTTTGCCCGCAGCTACAATGTGCCTGAGAGGGCGTTGGTGCTGGATTATGCGGGCCGGCGAACGTATGATTCGTGTTATCGCGCCAGGCATATCTTTGGCCAGCGACGTCTGATCGTGGTCACGCAGCGTTTTCATTTGCCGCGAGCGCTGTATGTGTGTCGTTCGTTGGGCATCGATGCAGTGGGTGTGGCCGCTGATCGGCGGCAGTACAGCGCCCGGCGCTGGTTCGCCCTGCGGGAAGGGATCGCCCGTGTGTGGGCATGGTTTGATGTGCACGTATGGCATCCGGCTGTGGTGGGAGGTGATCCCATTGAGATTTAGTTGTTTACAGCGGGGGAGACTGTATCAGTTTAGTCGGCGCTTGCTGCTGGCCGCCCGTCAGCAGTGAAGCTGTGTCTCCCCTGACAGAGTTAACGTCGGGGGGGAACCAGAAGAGGATCGCAAGGTCGCAAGGGGAGGGTGCCAGCAGCCAGGTCTGTGAAGCTGCAGTGCTGGCCGCCAGTCGAGTTGGCGCTGCCGTCTACGGCCAGGGAGGTGCGGCCTGGATTTCTTTGCAGCTTTTGTTATCCACGCATCCATGCCGGGCAGCTTGGTTGCAGCAACTGGTGACTCCTCCCCCCGAAAGCGGAGCGTCGGGGGGAGCTAGAGGGGGGCAGTGCCACCGACTATATTGATACAGTGTTCGCATCGGGGTTGAGAATAGCGAAATTTCACCAGGCAGGGTATAATGGTTTGTGTTATATCGTTTTTCTGGGTCCTGTACGCGGCATGGCTGTGGGTGGCCACCGCTGACAACGTATCGTTGCCGAGCCCTGTATACCAGAGATCGGTCTTTGCCCACGGCCCCCTTCCAGCGAGCTGTGGT
>JAJRXO010000094.1 GCA_024276255.1 Chloroflexota bacterium
ATCCGCTCCCTGTCGTTGCTTGTGCTGGTCCTGCTGCTGATGGCAGTGCCTGCCAGCGCCCAGGGAATCAGCAAGCATTATCTCGTGCTGGTGCCAGCCGACCGGGCGTCCGTGCTGGTTGCCTCCCCTCAGTTGCAGGCCGCGGTGCTGGCGCGACTCCCTGGCGACGGTAACGACAGCCTGTTGCTGCGCGTGAACGCGGCCCAGAACGAGTTGCTGGCGTTGCGTCGCATCCCCGCGCGCGAATTGCCTTCCATTCCCCCTGACGCCGCCCTGTTCCTGATCGATGGCGCGGCCCGCTCCACGATCGGGGCAGAACCGGACGACTGGAATCAGTTTGGACGCCTGCTATGGCAAGGTAGGGATCAGGCTTTATTGCAGAGCACGCCCGAACGCCTGTATCCCCTGCTGCAGCTCGGCTATCGGCTGTTGCCCCTGAACCAACCGATTGCCCTGCAATTCCGGGCGGACACGCTCCCCCCGCCGCCAACCACACCCGACCCCCTGATCAGCGATGCGCTCGCCCGTCTCTCCCCCGCTGCCATCGCCGGTTGGATACGCAAACTGAGCGGCGAAGAATGGGTGAATGTGGGCAGCAACCAACTGAAATTCACCTCGCGCTATTCCTGGTCAACACTGGGGCGTCGCTCCGAACGCTATGTCTACGAACGATTGCAATCCATGGGCTACAACGTCGCGTATGCTCCCTACACAACGCCCTATAACGACACCTGGCGCAATGTCGTGGCTGAGATCCCCGGTGACGTTGAACCCGGGAAGATCGTCGTGCTCGTCGCCCACCTCGACAGCATCTCATTTCCCCTGGAAAACGCAACCACGCAGGCCCCCGGCGCGGATGACAACGCCACCGGCGCCTCGGCCCTGCTTGCCATCGCCGATATATTGCGGGAACAACATTTCGCCTACACCCTGCGCCTGGTCTGGTTCACGGGCGAAGAATTCGGCTACTGGGGCTCACGCCCCTATGTGCAGGCCCTGGCCGCGGCCGATGCCGACATCATCGCTGCCATCGACCTGGACATGTTCGGCTACGATAGCGATCAGGATCGGGTGGTGGAGATGCACACCGGCAACAAGGCGATCAACAACGAACTCGGCGATCAGCTCGCGGCCGCCAACCAGCTCTATCAGCTGGGGCTGGAAATCGAACGCAAGACCACCTCCGCCAGCCGCTTCAGCGACCACCGCAGTTTTTGGGAACAGGGCTATCCCGCCCTCATGTTAATCGAAAACTTCTTCGCCGACAGCGACGAAGACACCCACGGCCAGGATCGCAATCCCCAGTATCACAAAACCGGCGATCAGGCGGCGCTGATCGACTTTGATTATGCCACTGAAATCGCCCGCATGGCCCTGGCCGCAGCCATGAACCTGGCGCAACCCCTCTCGCCCGACCAGCTCCCCACGCCCAGCCCCACCCCCTCTCCCCTGCCTGCAGAATGCAGCCAACTGCTGGCCAACGGCGACATGGAGCAAAACAGCGACTGGCACTTCGGCAGCACCCCCCGCGCCGCCGCTTACAGCCAGGCACAGGCCCACAGCGGCAGCCGCAGCCTGCGCAGCGGCATTGTGCCCCCCACCGGCAACACGATCTCCCATTCCAGCGCCTTTCAAACAATTGACCTGCCCGCGGACGCCGCCGACATTCGCCTGAGCCTGTGGATACTGGCCGATGGCGCCGATAGCCATGACTACAGCGAGATCCTGCTGCTCCGCCCTGATTTGACCGTACGCAAGCTGCTGTGGCGCCAGCCCCTGCACACCCAGGGCTGGGAACAGAAAACACTCGACCTCAGCCCCTACGCCGGGGAAGGGTTGCTGCTCTACCTGAACACCTACAACGATGGCAACGATGGCCGGGCCTGGGCCTATTTCGACGATGTCAGTGTCGTCGCCTGTCATCCTGGTGCAGTCGATCCCACACCTACTTCCTCGCCGTCGCCAACGGTTCCAACTTTGTCCCCAACGCCTACGCTCACACCCACACGGACGCCCACGTCCACACCGACTACAACTACGCTCACCCCCACACCTACCCCCACGCCAACTGCCACTTCCTCACCCCTGGCGACAACACCCACACTGACGCCGACACCTACACCGACCGCCACTCCCTCGCCCACGGCGCTGACGCCCACGTCCACCCCTACGCCCTCGCCGACGCCAGGCTGTCAGGAACAGCTCATCAATCCCGATTTCGAGACTGATAACGGCTGGATATTTGCCCGCACGGCCAGTCGCGGCGACTACAGCAGCAAACAGGCGCATCACGGCTTGCGTTCTGCTCGCCTCGGCCTTCTGCCCACCCAAACCGTCGTGTTAAGTCGCAGGCCCGAACAGAACCTGCTCGGCGAGCTGGCCCCTGACGGCGGCACCTACTCCACCGTGTACCAATACATCACCCTGCCCGCCGCAGCTGAAACCATCCGCCTTACGGGTTGGTTCTGGCCGCAAAGCCAGGCCAGCGCCAACGATTGGCAGCGCATCCTCATCCTGGATTCCGCCACGCTCAGGAATCTGCGCACGCTGTATCACGATTTGCAGGCCTTGCCAGGGTGGGGTGATTTTTCGTATGATCTCAGCGCCTTCCGCGGCCGGAAGATCGTCCTCTACTTCGAAGTCTACAACAATGGCACCGCTGCAAGCGATCGTACGTGGATGTACGTCGACGATCTGCATCTCACCACGTGCTACAGCCTCCCCACCCCCACCCCCCATCTCGACCAGACACTCTACCTGCCCCTCATTACCTACACCCTGCCATGAAAATCCTCAGCTTTCTCGCCCGTAACTTTCGTTGGGAACCCTTCAGCCAGACACTGCCCGAGGCGCCGCCGGCCGCGCCCGGCGCAGTGCAGGATGCCCTTATCGCCTTCATGCATGTGGAAGCGCACGACGAAAACGATCGCGCCCGCGTATTCCGGCAGAGCCTCAAGCATCTTAAATGGCTGGCCAACAAGAAGGGATTTCGCACCATTGTATTGCACTCCTTCACCCATCTGGGCGGGCAGAATGCATCGCCTGACTTTGCCTGGCAATTCTTCCAGGACCTGGCGCAGCGTTTGCGTGATACCGGCTATCAGGTTGAGATCACGCCGTTTGGCTATTTCTGCTCCTGGCAGCTCGATGTCTACGGCGACAGCCTGGCCAAAGTGTATAAAGAAATCGCCCCCAAGTCAGGATGACGTGCGCTCACGCTCTTCCTGCACAATCTGATGATACGCGGCCAGCCAGTCGGCAAAATCGCTCTTGCGCTGCTTCGAACGGGCAACCGCCTGCATCTGGCGATAATTCTCGATGCGATGAAAGATATCAGCCTGCACCTGATCGGGCTCGGGGACAAAACTGAATACCACCCGACCCTCAGCCGCCGCGGTCTGGATGACTACATCGCCGTAGTTAAACATGTAGGCAATCGGCCCTGGCTTGCGGAACTCCACATTCTGCACCCTTTCCAACGATAGCACCATGCGATCGTCATCCATCCACAGGGGTTTTTTCTCGATGTGTTCGATACGCTGATCGGTAACGATGTAGAGATCGTTACGCCAATCGGTCCAGCGCCACCACCACCAGAAAAGCGCAACCAGCAACGTCATAAACGTTATCAAGCCGAGCGCGATGGTCACCCCCGCCGAAAAGCGCCCCGCAAACGATCCTCTGATCAAGAAAAGCAATCCCAGCGAAAGCGCCAGCAACAGCCCTGTGGGCAACAGCACTGCACCCAGCAGGCCCAGCCAGTGCTTGCGCCAGATCAGCTTGTTGCCCTCCTCTTTTTGCAAACCCAGCAAGCGATTCAAGGGCAGGCGACTGGTCAATGATCGCCTGGACACAACCCGCGGAACCGTCTCCAGCAGGGCCCTGCGATCCAGCCGTTCTTCCAGGCCCAGATGTAGACGATCCTGCAACTGGCGGCGGATCGTTTCCTCGTTATCAACCGCGGCCCCGATCTTGGCCCGATCCATCTCTTCGGTGATCAAATCATACACCTTGCCCGCCTCGGGCAGATAATCAAACACGATCTGCCCCTCGTCCGCGGCGGTGGCAATAATCAGATGGCCATAGCCAAAGGTGCGCGCCCAGAAAGTGCGTTTGATCTGCAAGTCCTGGATCTTATCCAGCGGGGCAGAAGAGCGCCTGTCGGAGATGAAGATCACCTTCTCCACATGGGCCACCCGTCGCGATGTCACGATATGATAATCGTTGAGATAATCGAGCAACACCCACAGGAGTACGGGCACCGGAATGCCGAAAATAAACAAAAACTGCTGCCACAGCGGGGGTTGGGTGACCAAAACATCGATGAGCAAATCAATGCCAAACAGCACCCCAATCAACACCAGAAACACAGCGCTGTTGCGCAACAAGATCACCCAGTGTCTGCGCATTTGCCGCAGGATCACCTCGCCATCCTCCTGCCAGTCCCATAAGCGCTCGGCCTTTTGCAGGCGTCGCCGCAGATCATAACTGATGATCAGACGTTCATCGATGCCGGGATGATGATGCATGTATAATTGGAAATCCTGGCGATGAATGCGCAGCCAATCCGTGGCGCTGGTGGTCTCGACTGTCTCCGTAGCCGGATCCCCCAGCAACAGGGAGGCCTCGCCAAAAGAAGTGCCTGGCGTCAGTGGGCGCGGGGATGTCTGCCCGGTTTTGGGATCAGTGTGGACAGCTACCGCATTGCCACGCACCAGTACATAAAGATAATCATCGTTTTTGTTCTGACGCACCACCGTGCGGTGCGGGCGATTATAATGCAGCTGCATGGTATAACCTGCCAGCTTGCGCAGCTCCAGCTCACTCAAATTACGGAACACCTGCGTGCGCCCCAACATGGAGGCCACATCAATCGGGTCTCGCAAAAACTGTTTCAGATTTTGCTGATGCTGGCGGGCAATGTCACGCAGCGGTTCGGCCGGGATATCGTAGAGATGGCACTGGCTTTCGCAAATCACGGTGGACAGATGCCGGCGACCGGTAATGGCCGATTTCTGCCCCAGCACCGCTCCCGCACTGGCCCACAAAAT
>JAJRXO010000095.1 GCA_024276255.1 Chloroflexota bacterium
GCTGCACCAATTCGCCTTTTAGCTCCAATAGCAATTTGGGGACAACCGTCCGTGTACGTTTCCACGTCCCGCGCGGTTTAGCCGAGTCCTCCTGCGTATCATCGGGTACAGTGACCTCCCACACTTCCTCGGTATAGGCGACCAAATCAGAGCCATCGAGCAGGGGATCGTTATCCACCAGCACGCCCGTGATCAGGATCTCGTCTCCGGCTGCAGCCGATTCAACATCGGCGGCATTCATGATGGGAAGTCGGGAGATGCGATTCGCCTGCAGGGCCTGCCTGGGTGCAAACACAAAAGCCATCAGGATGCCCAGCAGACCGCAGGCAATAGAAATGGCAAATACCGCCAGGATCATACCCAGGCGTTTTCGTACAGCGGCAAAGGGGTTGAGGATGAAAAGAGTCATTCGTTATTGTCCGTTGATTGACCGTCTATGGGGCCGATAATGAATTCCGGCGAAAGATGAGGAGCCTATGGTCGGCATCGCCCACGGGCGTAGCCGAAGCCTGGTCGTCTCCCCGTTGATCGTGTTCTGAGCAGCGCCTGTGTGTCAGATCTCCATCAGCCAGTCTTTATCCTGCTTCTGGACACCAGATTTCAAGGCAGCCAGAAATCTTGATCGCATCTGCTCACTCATCAGCATTTGCTTTACCGGCGGCAAGCGCAGAAAACCGCCGATAAACCCACGCAAGAACTTCTGCGTGATGCTGTACGGGTCGTCAAAGAGCTGATTTTGCAGGGTACCCCTTTCCAGGCTTGCCAGGATGATGCGTTCGAACGTGGTCTCGGGATGAAGCACACGCTGCGTCCTCTTGACCAGTTTAACAGCGTCTTTGTGGCAAACTAGGGCACAGACGCCGCAGCCCAGGCAAATGGATTCATTGACGTGGGGATTCTTGGGTTTTTTCGTGGGGGGATCCACGATCGGCACCATCTCGATGGCCTGGATGGGGCAGGCCCGGGCGCACTTTTCGCAGCCGGTGCACAGGTCCTCGTTGATCTGCGAGATATAAGTCGAGGTAACGATGGTGTTTGGGAAACCGTGTTGGCTTATTCCCAGCAATAGATTACAGCAGCAGCCACAACAATGACAGATGAATCCCACATTTTTCTGTATGTTGTCTGCGGTCAGCACCAGTCTGAGTTCTTTTGAGCGGGCAAGATTATCCAGCATCTCGGATTTGGACGCTGCCCTGGCCATGCCGTGGCGGATCAGGATGTCGGCGTTGGAACCGAAAGAAGAGCAAGTCTCCAACGGCGTGTTGCATGTCTTCTCTCCAATGTGAAGTTTTTCATGTCGACAGGAACACAAACCGATGGCGAAGCTGTCTGCGTTTTCGACAATGGTTGTGGCCTTCTCGTAATCCAGGATCTCCACGTAAGCCGCGTCGCCGATGGTGTCTTCATGGGGCAGCACTCGCATGATCGACACCTTCTCGCCATGGGCGAAGTTGGCTGCGTAAAAGGAGCTGTCGCCATGCATGTATTCGTGGAAGAGCCTGGCCCACTCGGCATAGCGGAGCTCCCCGCGGGTGCGCATCATGGTCATCTCAAAGATTCCCACGGCCAGCGGCGCCGGCATGTAACGATAGCGGTCTTTCGCCCAGACATCAAAGACCAGCCCCTTGTCGCACAGGCTATCGAGGATTCTGCGCAACTCTGCCTCATCATAGTCGGTGCAACGTGCTATGCGCTCGAAGCTGGAAAGGCCATATGGCATGCTGACCAGGACTTCCGCCTCCTGTGGCGTGTAGAGCGCCTTTAAGATCTCATAGAGGGGCTCATTCCAGGGCACACGCGTGGGGAGACTGTCGATCTTTTTCCCCAATTTGCGATAGATATCCTTGGCAATTATATGGGCCATCGTAATCTCCTCCTCTTCTCAGATGCATTGGATAACAATTATAACATAGCTGCCGTTTACAGGTTTGGCGGCCTGGCGGATCATTGCTTCTTCATAGATGTTGTAGCGTGTGCCCGGCAGCCTGCAGTACGGCAATCGCCCTACGAAGGTCACGGCTCTTGACCAACAAGTAGTCCGTATCGTAGGTAGACAATGCGAAAATGCTGATGTGTGCCCTGGCGAGCGGCGCTGCCAGTGACAGGAGTACGCCGGTCTCAGTAAAATCCAGAGGGCCGTCGACCTTCAGACATCGCCACCCTCTTTCGGCTCGTGTGGCTGATGGAATTGAAGCCGCCGCGCACACGATGGATAACTCATCCGGTGTCCTAGTGATGGAGAAAAAAGGTTGACTGATGGCCCAGCCTGGTACTTCGGCCGAGCTTTCCAGGCGGCATACGCCAAATTCGTCGGGAAGAACCGATAACGTCAACATGATTTTACCGTTTTTTGTAAGTACGTTGCATGGAAGGCGTTCACCGGACTGGCATCAGTCGTCCGGCGCAAGGCGAGTCGTGAACTCACGCTGTTCTTCATTGATCTCCTCCGGCCCGGTCCGACCCCGGCTTTCGCACGCGGATGTGCAGAAAGTAAGCCACGACCTGAGCATCCTGAATATCGGGGCACGCGTGCACGGTCTCGTCGTCCGGATACGGCTCCTCAACACGCTCCAAAAGGAAGCCCTTCTCTATCAGCAAATTCAACCACTGGCTGAGGGTTCGGGTAAACCGCGGCACTTTGAACTTTGGCAGACCTTCCCTGAGCGCTGGCGGTGTGGCGCTAAACAGCCATTCTGCAATCTCGCCCTGGAGGTTGCGGAAATAGTCCCCCACTTCGATAGCATAGGTAATGCCGTCCTCATGGCGCAGGTTTCGTCGGTGGGGTGTGTCGAAACAGGGGTGGGTGATCGAAAACTGCAAGAACCCGCCCGGCTTCAGCACCCGATATGCCTCGGCAAGAACAACATCCGTTTCCGGGATGTCCATAAAACTCATAAAGCCTGTAACGAAATCAAATTGTGAATCCCCAAACGGCAATGCAACCGCACTGGCAACCAGATAGGCTGTATCCTGTGGCTCCTGGTCTTGCCGCTGTCTGGCGTGGCGGATGAAGGTTTGCGAGATGTCAACGGCCATGACCCGGGCTCCGCACCTGGCCAGCAAACGCGTGTTGTGGCCTTCTCCGCAGCCAATATCCAGGCCCGAAAGGCCATTCACCTCGGGCAACATTCTGAAGAAGGCTGGCGTGTTGAGATAATCACGATACACATCATAGCCCGCCCGCGCCAACATGGCCCAGGCATCTGCATTCCCATCCCAGTAGCGTCCAACATCTGAATGATCCATACTTGTTTTATCCATTAGGGCAAACGCAGAAATCTTGTTGCATAAGTAAACACAATGTGTCACCGTGAACGGGTCGAACACGTGGCCGACAAGA
>JAJRXO010000096.1 GCA_024276255.1 Chloroflexota bacterium
GTTTCAAAAACCGAGAACGGATAGCTGCAAGCCGGACCTTCGGCGCATCACGGATGTGCTGGTTGCTTCTCGTGCGCTCTCCGCATCCATGATGCGGAGAGACTCCAGTCCGCCGCTAATCTGAGGCAGACCCAACGCTGTAAGGGCGATTCATGAATCGCCCTTACTCGGCAGGAGTGCGATTCAAAAACCGAGAACGGATAGCTGCAAGCCGGGCCTTCGGCGCGTTACGGATGCGCTGGGTGCTTGCCTACTTATCTTTTTGTTTACCCTGTGTGCGGGCGACGACCTGCGCCGGGGCTCGATTCAGGCCGTCGTCGGCGTTTCGGCCGAGTTGATCACCACAACTTCATGCGTCAGTGGCAGGCCCAGCGAAGAGGAAACCGTGCAGTATTTGTTTTCGGCCAGCCACACGGCGCGCTCCATGGTCGATTCTTCGATGTCTTTGCCCTTGATCGTATAGGTGAGATGCACTTTGGTGAAGGTTTTGGGCCACTCTTCGATGTGTTCGCCCACCACTTCAATTTCAAACGATTCGACCTGCTTGCGTCGTTTCAGCATGACGGCGATGATGGTAGTTCCCATGCAGCCGCCCAGCGCGGCCAGCAGAAGATGACTGGCGCCCATGGAACGGCCTGCGGGGTTAGGGCCAGTGATGCCGACGGCTCCACCGCCAGCCTCATCATAGGCGATGAACTCTTTTTCTTGTGTCCATTTAACGACAACTCGTTTACTCATGGGATAGATCTCCTGGGGTGATTGGCCGGTTCGGGAAGATGACCGGTTGTGTTTCTCCCCTTAGATGCGGTGAAGCGCTGTTTTGGTTACGTAGGATCACACCGCGGTCATTGGATCCCGAAATGTTGCCGCAGGCTTGCAAATTGCTGGCGAAAGACGCGCTCAAGTTGGGTTTTGCGAGCCGCAGGCAGAAACGAAGCCTGCAATGCGTTCAGGGAAATGCGTTCCAGATCATCGGCATCAAAACCGAAATGATCGATGAGTACTTCGTATTCACGATTCAATGTGGTGTTGAACAGAGGCGGATCGTCGCTGTTGACGGTGATCAGCACCCCGGCATCCCACAATCGACGCAAAGGGTGGGCCTTGTAGCTTTCGTACACACCAAGGCAGATATTGGAGGTGGGGTTCACCTCCAGAGGAATCTGTTCGCCAATCAGATAATCGATCAGGGCCGGGTCTTCGATGGCGCGCACGCCGTGGCCGATGCGTTCGGCCGACAGCGCCCGCAGGGCGCCCCACAGACTCTCGGGGCCCGAAACCTCGCCGGCATGGGGCACGCTGTGCAGACCGCCGGCGCGGGCCCGGCTGAACGCGTGGGCAAAGGGTTCTGGTGGGGCTGTGCGCTCGTCGCCGCCCAGACCCAGCGCTACCACACCGCGTTTCTGCCATGCCAGCGCCATATCGACCGTGGGATCGCTGGCAGCGCCCGTGTAACGGCCGTTTTCAAAGCTGAGATTGCGGGGGATATCCAGAACCCAGGTCATGCTTACACCGAGCTCTTCCTCAGCCCGCCGGCGGCCGGCATCCAGGCCGCTGATCATGTCTTCCTCGCTCACGCCCTTATTCATCCACAGGTGGGTATAGGCCGTAAAGGTCACTTCAGCATGACGGATGTTTTGCCGCTGCATTTCGCGGCCAAAATCATACGCGACCAGCTCGAAATCCTCGCTGCTGCGCAGGAGATACTGGATTCTGAGGTAGACTTCGATAAAATGGCGGAAGTCGCGGAAGCGATACCATTCCTGCAGCTCGGCTTCAGTTTGAGCGGGCAGGGGCAGCTGGTGACGTTCGGCCAGTTTGAGAACCGTGGTAGGGGCGATCGCGCCTTCAAGGTGCACATGGAGCTCCACTTTGGGCATGGCACGGGCAAAGGCGTGCAGGGCGTCTAGAGGCATGGGATGTCAATGAGATGAGATTGTCGTCAGGAGGTAAAAACGGTGGTTGCAGCCTTACAAGCCGCGTTCGCCACGGACATAGGGCACACCCAGCGCAGCTGGCGCGCCGATATGTTTCTTGATGGCGGCTCGCGAACCAATGACCAGCGCCAGGATCACCAGCAGATAGGGCGCCATTTTCAGGAAAAAGCCCCAGTTGGAATTGATGTACAGGGGGTTGGTAAAGCCCAACAGCACCGCCGGCCCCTGCAGATCAAGGATGCCGCGGCGCAGAGCCCCGAATAGATACGATCCCAGGGCTGCTCGCAGCGGATCCCATTGGGCGAAGATGACCAGGCCGATGGCGATCCAGCCCTGGCCCGATGTGGTCTGGGAGCTGTACCAGCCGGGTGACACGGCCAGGCTGATGGTTGCTCCGGCCAGACCAGCCAGGCAGGCGCCCACAAATGTATTAATATAACGCAGTCGGTATACATTCACGCCCAGGGTGTCGGCAGCCTCCGGCTTTTCGCCGATGGCGCGCAGGTGCATGCCCGGCCGCGTTTTATACAAAAAGAACCACACCAGGGGGATGAATAGATAGCCGACATAAACCAGCACATTGTGTTGGGCGAAGAACACGGGGCCGATAAAGGGTATCTTGGCCAGGCCCGGCACCGACCATGCCGGGATCAGGGGCGGGTTCTTGCCGGTAAGGCCTTCGCCGAACACCAATGCCAGACCTGTGCCCAGAAATGTCAGCGCCAGGCCGCTCACGACCTGATCCGACTGCAGATGGATGGTGACCACACCGTGCGCCAGGCCCAGCAGGCCCGCGGCCAGCATGGCCATAATCACCCCCAGCCAGGGATTGCCGCTCGAAAGCGAAACACTGAAACCGGTCATGGCTCCCACCAGCATCATTCCCTCCACGCCCAGATTCAAAATGCCCGAGCGTTCGGTAATCAGCTCGCCGATGGTGGCAAACAGGAGAATGGTGCCGGTAGCAATGCCTGCATGTAGGATAATCTCAAAGTTCATACGTCAATGTTCCTCTGCCGGATGAAGAAGCCTGTTCAGGCTGTCAGGGCCTTGCGGCGGATGAGCCGGATGCGATAGCGCAGCAGGACATCGCTGCTGATAACCATGAACAGGATAATGCCCTGGATTAGTTGTGCCAGGCCCGAAGGCTGGATCTCCCGACCGGCCACGATCAACGCTCCAAACAGAATCGAGACGAAGATCACGGCAAACGGATTCAGCTTGGCCAGCCAGGCCACGATGATGCCGGTGAAGCCATAACCGGGCGAGATGCGTTCCTGCAGGCGATGCACCACGCCGCTGATCTCCGACATACCGGCCAAGCCAGCCAGCGCGCCGGAAAACATCATCACCAGCACGATATTGCGCGTGATATTCAGCCCGGCATAGCGCGCGGCATCAGGATTATCGCCGATCAGCTTGATCTCGTAGCCCCAGCGACTGCGCTGGAAGATCGACCATACCAGGATGGCGGCGGCAAAGCCGATCACCACGCCCATGTGCAGGGTAATGCCGGAAAACGCTCTGTATTGCCGGGCATAATCGGCCAGCCGGGGCAGCCAGGCTTTTTTATCGAACATCGGCGTCATCTGAAAACCGGCATCACTCCACTTATCGAAGATCCAAAAATTGTTCCACAGGATGGCCACGTAATTGAGCATCAGCGTGGTGATGATCTCGTTCACATTAAACTTCGCCTTGAGGTAGCCGGGGATAAAGCCCCACAAAGCGCCGCCGATAATACCCATCACGATCATCGAGCCCAGGATCACCCAACGCGGACTGTCCATGGGCACGATGGGCACCAACACTACCAGGCTGGCGAAAAAAGCGCCGATATAAAACTGCCCCTCTGCCCCAATATTCCATAGCTTCATCTTGAAGGCTACCGAACATGCCAGGCCCACCAGGATCAGGGGGGTAGCCTTTACGATGGTATCGGAGAACGTGGGCCAACTGCCAAAGGTGGCCTGCCAGAAAAACTTCCCTACCCGCAGCGGATCGCCGCCGGTGATCTTGAGGATGATGGCGCTGATCAGGAAGGCTACGATCACGCCTCCCAGCGCGGTCAGGGCCGGCATCCAGCGGGGGACGTCTTCCGTACGTTTTTCAAGACGAATTTCAAACGGCAGATTCATTCTGGGGCTCCGTACTTGTTTGAATGTCTTCAAGGCGGCTTCCGGTCATCATCTGACCGATGGTGTACACATCGGTGGTCTTTGGGTCCACCATGCCCATGATCCGGCCTTCGTAGATCACGGCAATGCGATCGCTGAGCGCCATCAATTCCTCCAGTTCCTCCGAGATCAGCACAATGGCAGCCCCTGTCTGGCGCTGCTCCAGAAGCAGGCGCTGGATGGCTTCGATCGCGCCGACATCGAGCCCGCGAGTGGGCTGCACGGCCACGATCAGTTCGGGGTTGGAGGAGATCTCGCGGGCCAGGATCATCTTCTGCAGATTGCCACCTGATAACTTGCGGGCCAGAGTGTGCACGCTGGGGGCCAGGATATCGTAAGCATCCTTGAGCCGACGGGCGTACGCCCGGGCATGGCTGCGGTTGATGGTGATGCCATTGCCGATGGGGTCTTCATGATAACATTTCATGATCGTGTTGTCGGTAATCGACAGATTCGGCGCCGATCCCACACGTGTGCGATCTTCGGGGATGTGCGAAACATTGGCGGCGATGATCTTGCCCGGCGAGGCATTGATCATCTCTTTGCCGTGGATGCGCACACTGCCCGTTGCCGGCCTGAGCCCCGTGATACATTCGGCCAGTTCGCTCTGGCCATTGCCTGACACACCGGCAATACCCAGGATTTCCCCACTACGTACTGTAAAGGAGACGCCGCGCAGGGCCGGCAGGCCCTTGTTGTTGGTTGCCTGCAGGTTTTCCACTTGCAACACCACATCCCCCGGCTGGCACTCACTTTTTTCCACATTGAACACCACATCGCGTCCCACCATCAATTGCGCCAGTTGCCGCCGGCTCAGCCCGCCAATATCAATACCCTCGGCTGTTACCTTGCCCTTGCGGAGCACCGTGATGCGATCAGCCACAGTCCGCACTTCCTGCAATTTGTGGCTGATAAAAATAATCGATTTGCCTTCCGCCACCAGCGAGCGCATGGTCTCCATCAGCTCGTCGATCTCCTGTGGCGCCAGTACGGCCGTGGGCTCGTCGAGGATGAGGATATTGGCTCCCCGATACAGAGTTTTTAATATCTCCACCCGCTGTTGTTCCCCCACCGAGAGCTGCCAGATCATGGCTTCCGGGTCTACACGTAGCCCGTATTGCTCTTGCAGTTCCCGGATCTCCTGGTTCAGCCGGCCCATATTCATATACAGCCGCGGCTTGTCCAGGCCCATGAGGATGTTCTCGGTGACTGTCAGCGTGGGCACCAACATGAAATGCTGATGCACCATGCCGATGCCTTTGGCAATGGCATCTTTGGGCGAATTAAAACGCACGGGTTGACCATAGATCTTGATCGTGCCCTCGGTGGGCTGGTATAAACCTGACAGGACATTCATCAGTGTGCTTTTACCGGCGCCGTTTTCCCCCAGCAAGGCGTGGATTTCCCCTTTCTTTACCGCGAAATTCACGTGATCATTGGCCAGGACACCGGGGAAACGCACCACAATGTCCTGCATTTCTACCGCAAAAGGTGTTTCGCCCATAAAGATCTTCCGTTGACTGCAAGTGAACCAGGGCGGCACAAAGGCCGCCCTGGTCATGAAGTGAAGCGAGGGTTATTTCAGTTCGGGCAGTTCGGCGGTGATGTTCTGGTTCCACCAGTACATGCAGATCTGGCAGTCGCTGCCGAATTGCTTGAAGCCGTCCAGATCGGCCTGTTCCAGGCTCTGGCCTTCGGGCACGACCACGTTGCCCTGGTTGTCGATGATGGGGCCGGAGAACACATCGAAGCGGTTCAGCTCGCCCGACAGGAACTTGTTGTAGGTCTCGCGAATCATCGCCAGGTCGTCTGCGGGTAGTTCGGCAACACCCGGCTGCAGGGTTTCGCCTTCGCCAAAACCATACAGGCCCAGGCCGCCGCTATCCGCATCGAAATATTCCCAGCCGCCGCGCCATGTGCCGGCGCGCGATTCTTCCACAATGCGGGCATACACCGGGCCCCAGTTCCAGTACATCGAGGTCAGACAGGCAGGCACGGTGCAGTTGTTTTTGTAGTCATAGGTGATGCCCCATTTGCCTTCAGGCGCCACCTGGGCAGGAGCCGGCGTGTCGGCGCCGGTCATCACGACCTGTGCACCGCCATCAAACAGCGATTTGGCAGCATCTTTTTCCAGGATGGGATCGTGCCAGGTGAAGATCCAGCGCACGTCCACGGTGCATTCCGGGCAGGTTTTTTGCACACCCAGAGCAAAGGCATTACCAAGGCGCAATTCCTCGGGAATGGGGAAGGTGGCAATGTAGCCGATCTTGGGATTGCCGTCCAGCTTGGCGCGCGAACCCGCGATCATACCGGCCACATATTTCATGTCTTCCATGGCCCCCATCAGGTTGCCGAAGTTGGCGCCGTTGGCCTTGTAGCCCGTGAGATGGATGATATCGACATCCGGGAATTCATTGGCCACGGTCTCCGAGGCATCCATATAGCCGAAGGAAGTGGTGAAGATGACATCAAAACCCTTGCGGGCCAGCGAGCGGATCACCTGCTCGGCGTCGGCACCTTCTGCAACCAGCTCGACATACGCGGTATGCACATTGTCGACGTTCTGTTCTACATACAGGCGTCCCTGATCATGGGCCTGCGACCAGCCACCATCATCATGTGGCCCCACATACACGAATGCCACATTATATTTTCCTTCCTCGATGGTAGGAATCTGGTAGCTTCCGGTTTCAGCAGGCGCTTCCGCGACGGGCGTGTCCGCGGCGGGCGCCTGTTCTTCCGTAGCAGGCTTTTCTTCGGTTGGCTGTGTGGCTGTGTTGCAGGCCGTCAGGGCCAGCATCATGATCAGCAACAGAGCCAGGGGTAACCAAAAGCGACGTTTGTTCATAACACGATTCCTCCGTTTTGAAAAGAGAACTTCACTGGGAAGCAGGGTAGGAGACTGTTTATATGCGCCGTTGCATGACAGTTATGGTTGCAATATACAATGCGACGAAGGCTTTGTCAAAAAGATTGTTCGCTTTTGCTTTGCAAGTATCATCACGATATAATTATTTCGGAGACAGATTTTCCGGCCCAATACCATGCCTGTAAAATCAATATACGCACTCTGGCATCCTGCGCCAGGTTGGCCCGTATAATTTTTCGTTGGTATCGCTGAATCGCCGTTCATAAAGTCTGCTTCAGGCAACACGTAGTTTCTTCCGAGGTGTGAGATGAAACTCATCAAGTTGATTGTATTGGCAGTTCTCCTTGGCATGGCGCTTCCGCTGGTGGCAGCGAATGCTGACGGCGGCGCGCCGCCGTCGATTTATTTTCCCCTCTTTATGCATAAGCGCCAGCCCTCCGGCACGCTGAACCTGGTCTGGCGCTGGGGCGATATCAGCCAGTCACCGGGGCAGAAGGGTATCCTGGTGCAGGACTGGGATCAGGATGGACAACCGGAGGTGCTGTCCGCTCAACCTTCCTCGCTGATTGTCCTGCAGGATACAGGCGATTATCGTTTTGAACAAGAATGGGCGGGGCCGATGGGCATTGCCTGGGGTCTGGATGATATGATCGATGATCAGGCTCCTGAACTATGGATTCTGGATAAAACCGGTCAGCTGGACATCTACAAACCAGGTGAATATGTGTCAAAGAGCTCCCGCACCCTGGCCAAACCGAATGGCGCTGTCCTGCAGGCCGCCAGGCTGGCCGACGTGCAGGGCGATGGTGCCCGTGAGTTCGTGGTCATGCAGAAGGAAAGCGATGACAAATACCATCTGGCCATGTACGATCTGGCGACGCTGAAACCCACATGGAACTACACGCTGGAGCGTGCCGACACCTTGTTTTATCCTCCCGATTTCATTCTTGCTCAAACGGACGATGATGCGGTGCAGGAGATCATCACTGTCGACGGTGAGGTGATCGACCCCGCGTCTTCGATCATGCAATGGTTTTACAACGATGGCTTTGGCATTGATGTGGCGGCGGCCGATATCGATGACGATGGCAAGGAGGAACTTGTCGGCCTGAGCGGTTGGCAGTATATCACCGCTTTCGATGTGGATTTACGCACCCCCAAATGGCAGATTCAAACCGGAAACGATCACGACTCGCTCTATCTTGTTGACGTCGCCGGTGACGCCACGCCCGAGATCCTGGAAGGAGATGGGCAATGGGGCAGTATCCACGTGTATGATGCCAAAACGCAGAAAGAGCTGTGGAGCGTGCAGAATCCCGAGCATGGTGTGAGTGGCATTGGTGTGGGAGATGCCGATGGCGATGGCGAGTTGGACCTGATTTGGGGTGCGGGGTGGACCAGCTCCGGCGCAGACTACCTGTATCTCACCCCGATCAGCCGCCGCCAATTCACGTTCAAGACGCCAGACCTCGACGGCCCGTATCTGGCCGTCGCCTTGCAGATGGATGCAGACGATCCTCTGGAGATCGTGATATTCACATCGGGCACCAATAGCGGATACGACGCAGCCACCTATTTCATCCTCGACAGCCTGACTGGCCGTAAAGAAAAGGATCTCAGCCTGGAAATCAATATGAACGGTGGCGGTTTCGGTGGTTTCTGGCTGCGATCTATCCTCGTGAACGCTGACAGTGATCCCTTCGATGAACTGGCGCTGTCGATAGGACAGAGATTATATTTACTGGATAATAACGGTAAACAATTAGCGAAGGCAGACTTTCCCGTCAGCGTAACGCCGCAGTGGTATGGTGATGTGGATGGCGATGGTGAAATGGAGCTCGTGATCAACAGCAGCAACCGCGTCTATGTGCTGGACGGGCACTCACTTACCGTAGAATGGCAGACTGTTTCCCTTTCTTCCGGCGTGGCATATGTGGATGTTGGCGATGTCGACCAGGATGGACACATGGAGATAGTCTTCCACGGCCCCAACAGCTACTTGCAGGCCTACGACGGGCAAACGCATTTGCTTGACTGGCAAATGGCCGCCAATCAGCAGGTATCGGCGCTGGCTATTGGCAATGTCGATAATGCCGGTGCATTGGAGATCGCAGTCATAGAACAGGGCCGCCTGACTTTTTACAATGCCCAGACCCGCGAACGCATATTGCAGACGGCGCAGATATCAGGCTATGGCCGGAAGACGCTGCAATTCGTACACATGACGTTCTCTCCAACGCCGCAATTGGTGGTCATCGCA
>JAJRXO010000097.1 GCA_024276255.1 Chloroflexota bacterium
GCCTGCTTCGTAAATAAGCCTCTCGCAAAGGCGCAAAGCCGCCAAGGAAAAATAGAAAAAAATCCTTTGCGCTCTTGGCGTCTTGGCGAGAGATTTTCATCCGTTTTGGCGTGCAGCTTGCGCACCGTAGGTCTGTTCCGAGAACAGGAAAAAGTAGACAAGGGTAAAAGGGAAAGGGGAGTCAGCTCCTCTTGTAAACCGGTAAACCAGAAAACCGGGAAACCTGGGCTTGGAGCCTGAGCAAAAAGGTAGAAATCAGCGCAAATCTGCGTGTGTCTGCGTCATCTGCGTCCCATTTTAATCATGATGGGCGTGCGCAAAGCGCACCGTCGGTCTGCTTCGTAAGCAACGTTAACCCGCCCGATCACGGATCGGGCTAAACGCGACGCGGCACATGCCCCCATCGCGCCCAGCTGCATCCGTGATGCGGCGGCCACAGTTCCGTAAATAGCTCACGCAAAGTTGTAAAGGCGCCAAGAAAGAAGGCATAGAAATCCTTTGCGTTCTTTGGTCTTGGCGTGAGATTCTCATCCGTAATGTGGTGAGCAGCGTTCACGATCGAACGCATGCTCATGACGACTGCTTCCTGACGGTATCAGCTGATACAGCCTTGTATTATACCATGCTTTATGACCGTTGCTGCCGCACGATCATGCTGACGCCAAGGGCGATCAAGGCCAGGGGCCAGATATAGTTGCTGTAGGAGAGCAGGCGTTCACCCATGGGACCGGTCAGCAACAATAACCCAATCGCGGCCATGATGCCGCCCGGGATCAGCGGCCAGAATCGATATCCCCCACGGGTCAGAGGTGACAATAACGCTATGAGGAACCACCCGCCAGCAAAGGACAGCAAGAAAACAGCGCCGTCATCAACCCCATCGAGGGGCAATACCAGATTGCTGGCCAGAAAGCTGCCGGCGCCAATGCCCAACAGTATACCGCCGGGGATAATCAGACCAAACGAACGATTGAACAGGCCCCATACCAGAAACACGGTGCCCAGTGTCGGTAAAAACAGCATGCCGATTGTCGCACTCTGCAGGAACTGTTCCGCCAGGATGAGCAAACCAATGACGATGAAAGCCACACCAGCGCCGTAGCGATGGCGGTGGGGGGTGGGTTCAGAGACGGTGGGGATTTGGTTGGCCATTTTGCATACTCCTTTTTAATCGGATGAAGGAAACATCTTGGACAGGTAAACTTGATTTCCTCTGTATCTTCGCGCACGGCGAGTCAGATCGTCTAGTGCCAAAAGTCATGCCCGGGTCACATTACCGTACGATCGGCATAGATGTGCAGGCGCTTCAGTCGTTTGCTGTTATCACCTTGCCTTGCTACAATGTAACAACTCTCATCCACACATGCTCCCAATCACAAACTTTACTCATGCCCCAACCCCTGCGTGTCCTCATTCTCGAAGATTCCGAGCTCGACGCCCAATTGATGCTGCACAAATTGCGCGAGGCCGGCTACGAACCCGAGTGGCAACGCGTTATCAGCGAAAACGAATTTCGTGCTGCTCTCAAACCAGAGCTTGACATCATATTGGCGGACTATTCGCTGCCACAATGGACTGCTCTGGAGGCGCTTCACGTGTTGAACGAAAGCCAGCTCGATGTTCCCTTTATCATTGTCACCGGAAGCGTCAGCGAAGAGGTGGCCGTGCAATGCATGCGATCAGGGGCCAGCGATTATCTGCTCAAAGACCGCTTGGGGCGCCTGGGCAGCGCCGTAGCCCAGGCCATCGAAAACCGGCATCTGCACCGTCAGCAACAGGCCTATGAGGCAGCCCTCATCAACGCGGCCGAAGAATGGCGGCAGACCTTTGATGCCATGACCGATATGATCACGGTTCAGGATCGGGATTTCCGGATCATGCGGGCCAACAGGGCGGCGGTAGAGGCAATGGGGACCACGTTTGAAGAGATACTGGGCCGCCAGTGTTTCGACATCTTTCATGGCCTTAACTGCCCTATCGCCAATTGCCCCTTTGTGCGCACGCAAGAAACCGGTCGCAGCGAAGAAAGCATCATCTGGGAGCCGACCATGAACAAATGGCTCATGGTCAAGACAAATCCCATGTGGGATTCGGACGGAGAGCTGGCAGGGGTCGTGCACGTCATGCGGGATATCACGCAGATGATCGAAACCGAGCAGGCGCTGCGCGCCAGCGAGGAGCGCTACCGGAACCTGCTCGACACCTCGCTGGTGGGTATTTTCATTGCCCAGGATTACACCATCAAATACTGCAACCAGGGCCTGGCGGAGATACTCGGCTATGAGTCACCTGCCGAGCTGCATGGTGTGGCCATCAAGTCATTCACCTATCCCGACGACTATCCGCTGGTGGCAATGGAAGCTGACATGCGTGTCCCGGGATCAACGGGCAGGCGTTACCGCTTCCGCGGCCTTCGCAAAGACGGCTCCATCGTCTACCTGGAGGCATTGGGCCGCGTAATTGAATACGAAGATCGTCCCGCCATCCAAAGCTTTGTCATCGACGTCACCCCCCAGATCACTGCCGAACGTGAACGCGAGATGCGCAATCGCCAGCAGGCTGAAGTAGCTCAGTTCGGGCAGGTGGCGCTGGCAGGCATGCCGTTGACCTCGCTCATGAACATGGCAGCCAAAACCGTCGCCGAGACCCTGGCTGTGGACTTCAGCGCTGTGCTGCAGTGGCATCCCGAATCCGAGCAACTGCTGTTGGCGGCCGGAGTTGGCTGGCGAACGGACGAATTGAGTCAAACCACGCTTACCGCCAGCACAGATTTCCATGCCGGGTACACCCTTTCTCGTCGCCACCCCATTGCCGTGGCTGATTTCAGCCTCGAAGAACGCTGTCAGCCGTCTCCTCTCCTGCGCCAGCATCAGATCGCGGCCGGCGTCGGCGTGATCATCCAGGGAGATACGCGACCATTCGGGTTGCTCACAGCCTACAGCAGCCAACCCCGCACATTCAGCCAGGACGATATTCACTTTATCCAGGCCATCGCCAACGTACTGGCCGAAGCCATTCGTCAGGAAGCAGCCAAACAGGCCCTCCTGCGCTCGGAACGCGCCCTCAGTTTTCGCAATCAGGTAGCCCATGTCTTGCTTACCGCTCGCGAAGATCAGGTCTATCTCGAAGTCTTGAAAGTGGTCATGCAGGCACTGGATAGCCAGCTCGGCCTGTTCGGCTTCGTGAACGACGACGGAAATCTGGTTATTCCCACCTTTTCCGAAGAGATTTGGGAACAATGCCGGATGTCTGATAAAAGGAATGTCTTTCCCCCCGAAACATGGGGCGGCCTGTGGGGACGGACGCTCAAAGAGCGTCGTACCCAGCTGGAAAACGAAGGCATGCAGGTGCCCGAAGGCCATATGCCTGTGCAACGGGCGGTAGCCACGCCGGTTCTCTATCAGGATCAGGTTATCGGGCTCATCATGGCAGCCAATCGCGAGGATCCCTACACCGATGAGGACGCAGCCCTGTTGAGCTCGATCGCCGATTATGTGGCACCGGTGCTGCACGCCCAGTTGCGTCGCCAGGCGGAGGAAAAAGAGCGCAAGCTGCTGGAAGCCCAGTATCAGCAAGTGCAACGCCTGGATGCCATTGGCCAACTAACCACTGGCATTGCCCACGACTTCAACAACATGCTCACCCCAATCATCAGCCTGTCGGAGCTCATCCGCATGCGCACGCCGAAAAACGATCGCACGTATGAACTGGCGGGCAGTATTATTGCTGCGGGCAAGCGGGCTGCTGAACTCGTGCGGCAGTTGTTGGCCTTCTCCCGACAGCAGGTCGTTCGTCCCGAAGTGCTCGATGTAGCCGACGTACTGGCCGAGAGCCAATCGGTGCTCACCCGTGTCATCTCCGAAGATATCAAACTGCACATCTACACGCATAAAAAGCAGTCCTTTCTGCTCATGGATCCCACGCAGCTGCAGCAGATCGTGTTCAATCTCGTGGTCAACGCCCGCGACGCCATGCCCACGGGCGGTGATCTAACGATTAGCGTGGACAATGTCGAAATCGATGCCGAGGCCGCGGCCCAATTATCTGAAATCGAACCCGGACCCTATGTACGCCTGAGTATCAGCGACACCGGTCACGGGATGTCGCCGGAGGTACAGGCCCGCATGTTCGAGCCCTTCTTCACCACGAAGGAACGCGGGCAAGGCACAGGCCTGGGCCTGGCCAGCGTGTACGGCATTGTCAAACAGAACAAGGGCGATATCGTGTGTGAAAGCGAGGAAGGCAAGGGCACCACGTTCACCATCTACCTGCCCCGTGTCAAAGCCCCGCCCACCGTTGCCGAAAAGGCCGCCGAGTTCGATCTGGGATGGCTGCGTGGCAAGGAGACCATCCTGCTGGTGGAGGATGACGATCACGTGCGCGAGGTCGCCATGGCCACTTTGAAACAGCTCGGTTACACTGTGCTCGAAGCCCCCGAGGGCACGGAGGCCCTGCTGCTGGCCAGGCAGTACGAGAAGAAAATTGATCTGATGCTCAGCGACGTGATCATGCCCAACATCGACGGCGTAGCGCTGGCAGAAGAAATCCGGCGTTTCCGGCCGGATATCAAGGTGCTGTTTATGTCGGGCTATCCCGGAGACGTGATCAAACGTCGCGGCACCAGGATCAGCGATGCCAATTTCATTCAGAAACCGTTTGCCCCGCAAACCCTGGCCAAACACATCCGCGCCCTGCTGGAACACAATCACTGATCAGGCTGACACTGCGCGCTACGCACGCCCACCATGATGAAAATGATCTGCGCATCTGTAGCCCGGAAGACCAGAAAACCGGTAACCCGGGGTGGGACGGCGCCGCCCCCAACCGGCCTAATTACGGAGCAAACCCGCGAGTGGCTCAGCTTTGCAGGCGATCCATGAACTGCTGGCGAAATCTGGCCACCTTGGGGGCGATGACGACCTGGCAGTAGCCCTGATGGAGATTCCGCTGGAAATAGCGCTGATGGTATGCTTCGGCCGCATAAAAGACCTCATAGGGACTGAGCTCGGTCACTATGGGATCAGACCACACGCCATTGGTCGCGAGCTCGGCCATAATGCGCTCAGCAATCGCCTTTTGCTCGCTGTTATGATAAAAGATCACCGATCGATATTGGCTGCCCACGTCGGCACCCTGTCGGTTGAGGGTGGTGGGATTGTGTACGGTGAAGAAGATACGCAGGATGTCATCGTAGGAGATGACCGCCGGATCAAAATGTATCTGCACCACCTCGGCATGGCCGGTGCGGCCCGTACATACGGACTCGTAGTCGGGATGGGGGACGTGGCCGCCGGCATAGCCCGAAACCACCTCGCTCACCCCGCGCAATTGCCTGTAGATGGCTTCCAGACACCAAAAACAGCCGCCGCCCAGGGTGGCCATTTGTGCGATCGACTCCGCCATGTGTATGCTCCGGCCGTTGGTGCGCCTTACCACGTAGTCTGATGTAAAAAGGCCACGAGCAGACGCACAGTGTTCTCGATATCGTCCCAGTCGGCCAGCTCGGAGGGGGTATGTGTGTATCGGCAGGGCACCATGAGGCTGGCCGCCATTACGCCGGCGCGAGTCGGCTCGATGGTCGAGGCATCGGTGCTGCCGATGGTGAGCACGAAAACCTGATGCGGGATGTCGTTCTGACGGGCGATGGCGACCAGCGCCTCACGCACCCGCGGATGCGAGATCATGCGCGTGTCGGCAACCGGGATGGCCGGCCCTTTCCCCAGATCAAGGGTCATATTCATTTCCGATTTGGGGGCGTCGCCGGTGGGGGTGATGTCGATCGCCAGGGCCAGATCGGGCTGCAGATGATAGGCAGCCACGCGGGCGCCGCGGGCGCCGATCTCTTCCTGCACCGTGAACACCATCACCACATCGTGGGGCGAATCCTGCAAGCGGCGCAGCGCCTCAATGGCCACGGCGCAGCCCAACCGATCGTCGGCGCCTCCCACGATCACGCGGCGGCCCAGATCCACAAAGGGATGGTCAAAAACGCCCACATCACCCACCTGCACGGGCAAATCATCCCTGCCAGTCGCCCCCACATCGATGTACCACCGATGCATATCGGGCAGGGCAGGGCCGATGATCTCGGCGCGGGTGCCGCCGTCATGACTGATCACACCCACAGCATCGTTGGCAAAGCGCACACGAGCCCCGAGCAGGGTTTTGCGGGCCAGCGTACCGATGTTGGTAAAGCGTACGAAGCCGTTGTCCTCGATCTGAGTGACGATGACGCCGATTTCATCCATGTGCGCCGCCACCATAATACGCTTGCCTGAGCCATCGCCGCGCTTGCGC
>JAJRXO010000098.1 GCA_024276255.1 Chloroflexota bacterium
CGTCGCTTCCCCACCCTGCTCACCCTGTTCACCGAAAGCACCGTGGTGCAGGAATACGCGCCGTGGCTGCCCTGGTTTCGCCGCTTCGAGGTCGCCGATCGCCCGGCCGACGCCGTCCAGCACGTCGACTGGATTGTGGGCGCGGCCATGTTGGTACGTCGGGATGTGGTAGAGGCCATCGGCGGCCTTGACGAGCGCTTTTTCATGTATTCTGAGGAACTGGACTGGTGTCGGCGGGCGCAAGACGCTGGCTGGGCAGTGGCCTTCGATCCGGCAGCCGAGATCATCCATTACGAAGGTAAATCCAGCGAACAAATGGTGGCGGCGCGGCACCAACGCTTTTTTCGCAGCCGCGTGCTTTACACAGCCAAATATCACGGCCGCCTGTGGGCTGAATTACTGCGCGGCTGGCTGCTGTTCACCTTTGCCTGGCAATGGCTACGCGAGGGCGGTAAATGGCTGGTGGGGCACAAGCGTCCTCTGCGGGCCGAGCGGATGCGCGCCTATGAGCAAGTGCTACGCTCGCGCCTCAAAACATGGTAAAATAACACACGCCGTTCCCACATCCTGCTCACTTCCCAGACATCAGGTTGATTCCAGTCCATGAAGATCCAATTCCTTTATTATGAAGATTGCCCTTCTCATGAGGCGGCATTACAACGCCTGCATCAGGTCATGGCCGAGCTTGGCCTGCAAGCGGAGATCGAGATTCACAAAATAGAAACCGAAGAAGATGCCGCTCGCTGGGGGTTCATTGGTTCGCCCACCATCCTCATCGATGGCCGCGATATCGATCCGCCGCCGGCGGGCACCCCCACCGCCCTGACCTGTCGCGCATATCACTGGGATGACGGCCGCTTCTCCCCGCTTCCCTCTCCTGATCAACTGCGCCGCGCCCTCACTGCGGCGCTTCACAACAGCTCATCGCCAACGGAGGTCGAACCATGAACATCGGTGATCCCCTTATCCCCTTCTCGCTGCCAGGTGTTGACGGCAAAGACTACAGCACGGACCAATTTAACGACAAGCAGGTTCTGGTCATCATTTTCAGTTGCAACCACTGCCCCTACGTGCGGGCCTGGGAAGATCGTATGGTACAAATCCAGGCCGATTACGCGGATCGCGGGGTGCAACTGATCGCCATCAATGCCAACGACGTCAGCAAATACCCCTCTGACAATTTCGAGAACATGAAGATCCGAGCGCAGGAAAAACAATTCAACTTCCCGTATCTGTTCGACGAAAGTCAGGATGTGCCCCGGGCCTACGGCGCTGAACGCACGCCCGAGGTGTTTGTTTTTGATGCAGAACGACGCCTGCAGTATCATGGCGCCATCGATGACAACTACGAAGATCCCAAGGCCGTACGCCACCCCTACCTGAGATCGGCCCTCGATGCCATCCTCAGTGGCCAGAGCCCGGCCGTCAGCAGCACCCAGCCCGTGGGCTGTACCATTAAATGGAAGTGAACGCTACAGGATGAACAGTGATTCACGAAGCCCCCTGCGACTTTTCCGCAGTCGCAGGGGGCTTCGTTGTCCGTCGGAGCAGGAAGCAGCAGGAAGCAAGGAGCAGGAAGTAGGGAGCACGTAGCAGGCCCGGTTTACAGGTTTACTTGTCTACCTGTTTACCTGTCTATCCATCTCCCGGTCTTGCCTTCTTGGTTTCGGCTTGTCCGGGTTAGGGGCTGTAGATGATGGTTTCGGGCC
>JAJRXO010000099.1 GCA_024276255.1 Chloroflexota bacterium
AGCTCGTACACTTCATGGATGGCCGACTGCAGGTAGATAGTGACCTTGTCGGGATCAATTCCACAGGCCAGATAGTCGATCACCATCTGACGGGCGTTTTCATCGATCTGGCTGATGTCTTCATGGCTGTTTTTGGTGGTCAGCATGTGCAGATCAGCGATGATGAGGAAGGTCTCGTACTCGTGTTGTAGTCGCATTCGGGCTTCGATCGAGCCCAGGTAGTGGCCCAGATGCAGGCGGCCGGTGGGGCGATCGCCAGTAAGGATGCGTTTTTTGGGAGTCATTATGGTTGTTCTCGCAGGGAAAGGTTGAAGAATCGCTGAATAAAAAAAGCCCCACGTCCGGAAGACGTGAGGGACGAATTACATGGGATAGAATCCGTGGTGCCACCCTCGTTAGCCGGTACAGCCACTGGCAATGCCGGATGCTGGCTGCTGTCCGTGCTCACTCTGCGGCTGCCCGACCGGACAGCCAGCGCCCTGATAACGGAGGCGTGGCCGGAGCAGCCTACTCACCGGACGGGTTTTCGGTGCTCAGCTCCCCGGTCCATTCACCACGTGCGCCGATACCGACTTTTCAGCTACCGTCGGCTCTCTGCATCTCGCTTTCGTGGCTACTCGTCCGGTTCATCGCTGTTGAGGACGATACGATTGTGCCGCTCACTATAGCAAACCGGCCCTGAATTGTCAATGCCGATTGCAGTCGGTGAGCCAGATACGCTTTCCCCATTCATTACCGCAATTGGCAAAAGCTGCTTTCCTCGACTATCATATTTGTATCTTTGGTTGAATCTTCCTTTATGAGAAAGACCACGTATTTCTATCGCAAACCGATATGGTGGGCCATCCTGGCGCTGGTGC
This sequence comes from Chloroflexota bacterium, assembly GCA_024276255.1. Taxonomy (GTDB): domain Bacteria; phylum Chloroflexota; class Anaerolineae; order J102; family J102; genus JAADGC01. The sequence goes on from JAJRXO010000099.1 coordinate 861, forward strand.
TGGGTAGCGTGATGATGATCGGGTTCAGCTGGCTGCTGATCTATCAGCCGTCGCTGGCCAGGCAATTGACCGCGGTCATTGTCATCGGAGCCACGATTACGGTCAGCTTTGCCAGCCCCCTGATCGGGTTTCTGCTATGGCTGGTGCTTTCGCCATTTGCGCCGTTTCTGGCTTTCGATATTCATATGCCGGCCGGCGTGCCTGATCTGGGTTTTACGCGCATGGTGGGCGGGTTCCTTACCCTGTATCTGCTGGCCCGGTTGGCCCGGGGCCGGCAGCAGGGCATCCAACTGACGCTGGTGGAATTTGGCCTGCCCTTTTTTGTGCTGGGCCTGATCATCTCTGCCCTGCACGCCTCCAACGGTTGGCTGTGGGGCATGCAATCGGTTTTCGACAGCTATCTCATGCCCCTGCTGGGCTATCTCATCGCCCGCATGCTCATTACCTCACCTCGCCGACTGCGCTACCTGGTCAGTGTGCTGTTGTCGATGGGGGTGGTTATCGCCATTCTCGTTATCCTGGAGCAGGAGGCAGGCATCGCCCTGTTCCGCAACGAAAACACCAGTACTTTTTATACGGGAGACATCCGCAAAGTGGCTACTTTGTTGGGGAATCCCGCGTATATTGCCACCACGCTGGCCATTATTGTGCCCCTGGCCTTTTTGCGCCTCCTCAGTGAAAAAACGCCCGTGATGCGTGTGTGGGCGGGGGTGCAGTTTTTGCTCATGGAAGTGGGCATCCTGCTCACTTTCAATCGTTCCGGTTGGGTTGGCGGTATCCTGGCGGTGCTGGTGCCGGTTTTCCTCTCCCGCAAGCTGGCCCGCTATGCCATCCCCCTGTTTGTGACAGCGGCTCTCATCGGCGGGGGATTGCTGATGGTGATGCAGGACAACGCCATTAGCCAGCGCCTGACAGCGGAAAGCCCCATTGATTACCGGCTGAGCGCCCTG
>JAJRXO010000100.1 GCA_024276255.1 Chloroflexota bacterium
AAGACGGCAGCCAGGCTGACAAGTAAGATTGCAAAAGGTGCTGTTTGATTTTTTGACATGAGACTTGGTGCTCCTTCACGGAGTGTGGTAATCGTTTGCCCATCTCTCCGGCGGCGACCCCGAGCAGGATCAAGCCCAGAACGGCGACCAGCATGACCATGAGCAGTACGTTTTATGCGCACCGTTGAACACGGCGATGACAAGATGCATAGATTTTTGAGACATGCTTGGATTGACTCCCTTGAGATCCGATGTTGCGTCGAACGTTATCCGGGCTGTTCGACCTGATAACGTTCGACAGCGGACCGGATGGATGTGTAGAAATGATCTCGGCCGACATCGTCCACCAAACCGGCGCGATCAAGGGTTTCGAACACTTGCTGTTTCACCGAACTGAAACGCATCGAGATATTGTGCTTCTTGAGTTCGTCGTTAAGCTCTTCCAGCATGTCGATGGCCGTGACATCGACATAGGTGATGGGCTCAGCATCGATGATCACCACTTTGGCGTCAGGCATAACCTTCAACGCAGCCCGCAGCAGCTCGCGAAAATTGGGCGCATTGGCAAAGAAGAGCAATGAATCGAAACGAAAAATGAGCAGGCCAGGGTAAGTCTCAGCATCAGGGAAATTCTCAAGGCTGCGGTAGGCTGTGCGACCAGGCAGTTTGCCCAGGATAGCAGCGTGAGGGTTCTTCACCGTTGCCAGCAAGGCTACCAGGGAGAGCAGCACGGCCAGCAGCAGCCCACCCAGCAGCCCGAAGACCAACACCCCCATCAGAGCCATCAGCGCCGCCCAAAAGTCGGCCTTGCTGATCTTCCAATAGCGTTTGAGGCTGGTGAAAGTGATGAGCTTCCACACAGCATGGATAACGATGGCTCCCAGGGTGGCCTCGGGCAAGCTGTAGAAGAGCGGCGTCAGAAACAGCAGGGTAATGACGATGAAGATGGCTGCAAATATGGAGGTCATCTGTGATTTCGCGCCTGCGTCTACTGCGGCCGCGGTCTTGGAAAGACTGCCATCCACGACGAAGCCGCCGCTGATGCCTGCGCCCAGATTGGCAACCCCAAGCCCGATCATTTCCTGATTGGCGTCCACCTCGTAGCCGAACTTGGTGGCGTAAGACCGCGCCGCAGCCACTGATTCAGCAAAACCCACCAACGCCACCGCCACCGCGGCTGGCATCAGTTTGATGTAATCGCTCAGGGCGACGTCGGGCAGGGTGATGGGTGGCAGCCCCGCAGGGATGTCACCCACGATATGTATGTCGTAGTTCTCGTGCAGATTCAGAGCCGCGGAAACGACGATCGCCAGGATGACGACAGTCAATGCCGCGGGCAATCTGGGGACGAAGGCATGAAGCAAGAACAGCAGGGCCAGGCTCGTCACGCCCAAAATGAGGGTGGGCGAATGCACGTTGCCGATGTCCTGCACAAACATCATGACCTCGCGGAAGAAACCCGCAGCCTCCACATCATATCCCAAAAGCTTGTCCAACTGCCCAAAGGCGATAGTGATGGCCAACCCGATGATGAATCCGCCCAACACCGGCTTGGAGAGGAAATCAGCCATGACGCCCAGTTTCAGCAATCCGGCCAGGATGAGCATGGCGGCCGTCATCACGGCCAGGGCCGAGGTGAGTGCAATAAATTCACTACTGCCAGCCGCGGCCATGCTGCCAATGAAGGCGAAAGACAGGATCGCCACAGTGGAACTCGGGCCGACACTCAGATGCTTCGACGTGCCGAACAGCGCGTAACCCAGCAAGGCCAACGGTGCAGTGTAAAGACCTGTCTGCGGGGGCATGCCCGCAATGCCGGCGTAAGCCATGGCCTCGGGCACGAGCAGAGCCCAAACTGTCAATGCCGCAATGACATCCCACCGGATCCAGGACTTATCGTATTTGGGCGCCCAATCAAGCACAGGCAAAAAGGTTTTGATGGTGCGTTTGGGTTTTTCAGCAGTGAGAGCGGTCATGAGGTAATGTCTCCTTTTTATGAGAATTCCGGAGCGGTGGCGGGCAGTTTGTCCACGTAACGGGCGTAGAGCTTGCTGAGGGGAACGGCACTGACGCCATGCAGCAGGATGCTCAACAGCACAGTGGCGATGACAGTGAAGATGAT
>JAJRXO010000101.1 GCA_024276255.1 Chloroflexota bacterium
CGAAGTAACAGCCCTGGGCGTGACGCGTATGCTCGAGGCCATTCGCATTGTCGACAAAAACATCCGCTTTTATCAGGCCTCCAGCAGCGAGATGTTCGGCAAGGTGCGGGAAGTCCCGCAGCGCGAAAGCACCCCCTTCCATCCCCGCAGCCCGTATGGGGTTGCCAAATTGTACGGGCACTGGATCACGGTCAACTATCGCGAAAGCTATGATCTATTTGCCGTATCAGGCATCCTCTTCAATCACGAATCCCCGCGACGCGGTCTGGAATTCCTGCCCCGCAAGGTCTCACGAGGCGTGGCGCGCATTGCCCTGGGCCTTGCCAGTGAACTGCGTCTGGGCAATCTGGAAGCACGCCGCGATTGGGGCTATGCGCCCGACTACGTGGAAGGCATGTGGCTGATGCTACAACAGGAGCAGCCCCAGGATTTTGTGCTGGCCACCGGCGAGACCCACAGCGTGGGCGAATTTGTGCGAATCGCCTTCGAGCACGTGAATCTCGATTGGGAAAAATATGTGGTCATCGATCCCCGATATTATCGCCCTGCGGAAGTCGATCTGCTGGTGGGAGATCCAAGCAAAGCCCGTTCCCAGCTGGGCTGGGAACCTTCTGTCACCTTTGCCGAACTCGTTCAGCTCATGGTCGATGCCGATCTGGCCATGCTTAAAAACAGCGATCCATCCGCTTCCACCCCCAACATCAATTGGTAGGAGAACCATCGAAATGACATACAAAATCGTCTTTGGTACTGACGGCTGGCGTGGCAAGATCGCCGAAAACTACACATTCGATAACGTACGCCGCTGCGCCCAGGGTTTCGCTCGTTACTTACAGGCCACCTACACGCCCGAACAGGTGCAACAGGGCGTGGTCATCGGAGGCGATAAACGCTTTGGCGCCGAAGACTTCACCGCAGCCGCGGCCGAGGTCATGGCAGGCAATGGCATTCCCGTGCACTTTGCCGGCGCCGGCACCCCCACGCCGGTTATCTCCTACAGCGTGGTAGCCCGCAAAGCCATCGGGGCCATCAACATCACTGCCAGTCACAACCCCCCTTCCGACAATGGCTTCAAAGTACGCGATCCCCATGGCGGCGCCATCGATCCCGACGGACTCAAGCAAATCGAAGCTGCCATCCCCGACGAGATGAGCGACGTGCAACGCCTGGATTACGACGACGCCCTGGCGCAGGGCCTGATCACCCCCTTCGACCCCAAACCCGCGTACATCGAACAGGTACACCGGCTGATCGACGTGCAACCGATCATCGATGCCGGGCTCACGGTGGTGGTTGATAATATGTGGGGCAACGGCGCCGGCTGGCTCAGCGAATTGTTGGGCGGTGGCAAAACCCGCATCATCGAAGTCCATGCCGGGCGCAACCCCCTCTTCCCGGAAATGAACCGCCCCGAACCCATCCCCCCCAACGTGGATGCCGGGCTGGCCGCCGGCCTGGCGCACGGCGCCGATGCCGTGTGCATCATGGATGGTGACGCTGATCGCTGCGGATTTGGCGACGAGCGCGGCCGCTTTATTGACCAGTTGCGGGTGTTCGGCCTGCTGGCCATGTACTTTCTGGATATTCGCGGTGATCGCGGGCCGATCGTAAAGACACTCAGCACTACGTCCATGCTGGAAAAACTCGGTCGTCGCTTTGACGTTCCCGTGTATCAGACCGGTGTCGGTTTCAAATACGTGGCCCCAAAGATGATGGAAGTAGACGCCCTGATCGGCGGCGAAGAAAGCGGCGGCTACGCGTTTCGCGGCCATGTGCCCGAACGAGACGGCATCCTGGGCAATCTCTTCCTGCTGGATCTGATGGTGCGCACCGGTCTCAAACCCACGCAACTGCTCGACCGCCTGTTCAGTCTGGTGGGCGGACCCCACTATTACGAACGCATCGACACGCGGCTGGAATCCAACGAATTCAAGGAAGAAGCCAAAGCCCGCCTGGATGCCGCACAACCGCAAAGCGTGGGCGGACTCAAGGTCACGGGCAAGGTTACCGTCGACGGCTACAAATTTGAGCTGGAAGATGGCGGCTGGCTGCTGGTACGCTTCAGCGGCACCGAGCCCCTGATCCGCGTGTATTGCGAAACCATCCACGGCGACAAAGTGGCTGCCATCCTCGCCGACGGCATGAAGCTGGCCGGTCTCAAGGCCTGATGAGCTCGCCCGGCCCCTTCATCGACTCCCACTGCCATCTCGATCTGCCCCATTTTCAGGCAGATCGAGATGCCGTTATTCAGCGGGCGCAACAGGCCGGCGTGGAAGCCATCATCACGCAGGGGGTCGATCTGCCCAGCAGCCGGGCAGCCATTGCTCTGGCCGAACGTTATGACATCGTATGGGCTGCCGTGGGCATCCACCCCAACGATTGCACCGATTTCGATCCCGCCATGATCGACGAGCTACGGGAGTTGGCGGCTCATCCCCGCGTGGTGGCCATTGGCGAAATCGGGCTCGACGACTACTGGAAAACCGTGCCCTTGCCCCGGCAACAACAAGTATTGCGACTGCAGCTCGACCTGGCGGCCGAACTGGGGCTGCCGGTGGTGATACACGACCGCGAAACCCATGAACTGATCGTGGAAGAACTACAGCACTGGGTGGCGCAGCGCCTGCCCGGCACCCCACTGGCACAACGTCCCTTTGTGGGGGTGATGCATAGCTTCTCGGGTGATCTGGCCATGGCACAGCAGGTCTACCAACTGGGATTCGTGCTCAGCCTGGCCGGACCCGTCACGTTCAAAAACGCCCGCTCCCTGCACGCCCTGGCAAAACAGCTCGATCCCCAGCGCCTGCTGATCGAAACCGACGCCCCCTATCTCAGCCCTCATCCCTGGCGCGGACAACGTAATGAACCGGCGCGGGTGCAGCACGTGGCCGCCAGGCTGGCCGAACTGTGGCAGATGCCGCTCAACGAAGTGGCCCGCCGCACCACCGCCACCGCGCGCAGCCTGTTTGCCCTGCCGGTTCAGGGGGCATCCCCCCGTTTCACCGTTCATCATTAGCCCAGCAACCCTTATGTCCTTACAAACTGCCCGTGCGCTCGTGGCCGAGGACCTGGCTGCGGTGGAAGAGAAAATGACCAGAGCGGTGGGCAACGTCAGCTATGCCCTGCTTGCCGACGCCCTGCAGGGGCTGATCCGCAGCGGCGGCAAACGCGTCCGCCCCATGCTCACCCTGCTGGCGGGACGTTTCTATCCTCCCCCACAGCATCGTCATCTGATCAGCCTGGCCGCGTCCATCGAATCGCTGCACACAGCCACCCTGGTGCACGACGATGTCGTCGATGGCGCCCTCCTGCGTCGCGGACAATCCACCCTCAACGCTCAGTGGACGCCCGCCAGTACGATCATGGCCGGTGATTTCTTTTTCGCCCGGGCTGCCGGCCTGGTGGCCGAAACCGAGCATGCCCGCGTGATCCGCCTGTTTGCCAAAGCCCTGCAGATCATCGTCGATGGCGAACTGCGGCAGGCCTTCAGCGTGCGCGACTGGGGTCAGCCCAAACAGAATTACTACGATCGCATCTACGGCAAGACCGCAGCCCTGCTCGAGCTGGCGACACAGAGTCCGGCAGTGCTGGGCGAGGCGCCGGCTGAGCACGAAGAAGCCCTGCGCCGTTTTGGCTACAACCTGGGCATGGCCTTTCAGATCATCGATGACATCCTCGACTTTGTGGCTGATGCCGAGACACTGGGCAAACCGGCCGGTTCTGATTTGCGAGCTGGCATCATCACCCTGCCCGTTTACTACTACATCCAGCAGGCCGAGCGCCGCGACGCCATCGTCTCACTCATCGACGGCCATCGCACTGGCGATGAGGTGGTCGACGAAGTGGTACAACTCATCCGCAGCTCCGACGCCATCCCGCAGGCCCACGCCGAAGCCCGCTCGTTCAGCGAGAAGGCTATTGCCGAGCTCACGGCTTTGCCAGCGGGGCCCCATCGGCAGGCGCTGGCAGATATTGCCCGCTACGTGGTAGAACGCGAGTTTTAGCCATCATGCCCGATCTATCGGTTTTGATTGTCTCCTGGAATGTCCGCGATCTGCTGATGGATTGTCTGGCAGCGCTGCCGGCTGCCGTTGGCCCCCATCTCAGCTATGAGATCATTGTAGTGGACAACGCCAGCAGCGATGACACGGTTGCAGCAGTCCGCCGCCGCTTTCCCCGGGTGCAGCTCATCATCAATCGCCAGAATCAGGGCTTTACCCGCGGCAACAATCAGGCGCTGGCAGCAGCCACAGGTGATTTTCTGCTTTTACTGAATCCCGACACCCGGCCGGCCCCCGGCGCCATTGCTGAACTCGTGCACTTTTTGCAGCGCCACAGCGATGTGGGCATTGTTGGCCCCCGCCTGCGCTATGCCGACGGCAGTATCCAATCCAGCCGCCGTCGCTTCCCCACCCTGCTCACCCTGTTCACCGAAAGCACCGTGGTGCAGGAATACGCGCCGTGGCTGCCCTGGTTTCGCCGCTTCGAGGTCGCCGATCGCCCGGCCGACGCCGTCCAGCACGTCGACTGGATTGTGGGC
>JAJRXO010000102.1 GCA_024276255.1 Chloroflexota bacterium
CGCGGCCTTGATGTGGCTGTTGAAGGCGAATTCATCCAGTTCCTGCCGCGAAAGCTGCCATTTCTCGGCCATCATCTCGGCCGAGATGCCCTGCGATACGAGCTTAAAGGGCAGCTCCGGCCACTGCGGAGGGTAGTCGGAGCCCATGGGGACGCGCGTCATGTGCTCCACGCCCCCGGCCACGACTACATCCATATCGCCGGCGAGAATGGCCTGGGCCGCGAAATGCACCGCCTGTTGGCTGGAGCCGCACATTCGATTGAGGGTGACGGCAGGCACCCCCACAGGGAAGCCACTTTTCAGCACCGCCAGGCGGGCGATATTGGCCCCCTGTTCGCCAACCGGTGTGACACAGCCCCAGATAACATCTTCCACCAGCCCAGGTTCAATCCCCGCCCGCTCTACAGCAGCCCGCAACACGGTTGCGGCCAGATCAAGGGGCGGCGTATCGTTGAACATGCCCTTGCGGCGACCGGTGGGCGTGCGTACCGCAGAAACGACATAGACTGCACTCATGCGAACCTCCCTGAGAAAACAAGGTCGCCTGCAAAGGCGACCTCGTAAAGACGACGGGTGAAACTAGCGGCGGGTTAATTCGCGAGCGATGATGTGGCGCTGCACCTGGCTGGTGCCCTCGTAGATCTGATAGATCTTGGCATCGCGCATGAGTTTTTCCACCGGATACTCCCGGCTGTAGCCATAGCCGCCGAAGACCTGGACGGCATCGGTGGTGACTTTCATGGCCATGTCAGCGCAGAAAGCCTTGGCGTAAGCGGCTTCCATGGTATTGGGTTTGCCATTGTCGAGCAGCCAGGCTGCCTGGCGGGCCAGCAGGCGGCCGGCTTCGATGTTCATGGCCATATCGGCCAGCATGAAGCTGACGCCCTGCAGGGCAGCAATGGGTTTGCCATAGGCCATGCGGGTTTTGGCATATTCGGTCGCTTCTTCCAGGGCGCGACGGGCCAGGCCCACCGCGGCGGCAGCTACCGCAGGACGGGAGCTATCAAACACTTTCATGGCGATCAGAAAGCCGTCGCCCTCGCGGCCCAGCCGGTTTTCCACGGGGATTTCGACATCCTCGAAGAAGACTTCACTGGTCTGGGAGGCGTGTTGGCCCATCTTGGGCAGGGGTTTACCGGTTTTTACGCCCCGTTCGCGCTCCACAACAAAGGCGCTGATGCCGCGATAGCGGGCTTCACGATCGGTTTTGGCGAAGACGACGAAGATATCAGCCACGGGGCCATTGGTAATCCAGGTTTTGGTACCGTTGATGATGTATTTGTCGCCTTTGCGTTCGGCATAGGTTTTGATCCCGGCCACATCCGAACCGGCTGCCGGCTCGGTGACACAGTAGGCTCCCATGGTGCCCGCCGCCATAGCGCCCAGGTATTTATGTTTCTGCTCTTCGGTGCCGGCGATGATGATGGGAAGGGCGGCCAACGAATTCAACATCAACGAAGTCTGAATACCTGAGCACGCCCAGGCCAGTTCCTCGTTCAGGATGCATTCTTCCAACAGGCTCATGCCGGGTCCGCCGTATTCCTCGGGCACGTTTACGCTGAGCAAGCCATTGGCCACGGCTTTTTTCACAATGGGCCAGGGGAATTCCTCGTGCTGATCATAATACTCGGCGACCGGCTTGATTTCTTTTTCAGCAAAATCGTGAGCCAAGTCTTGCAGCATCTTTTGCTCGGAAGAAAGGGAGAAGTTTAGCATTGTACATACCTCGCTGTTGAGAAGAAAGCGGATCACAAATCATCGTTGATTGAATGACGGCCGTCGTTGGCCGGCACAAAGAGAGCCTGGCGGCGGAGTATGGAATTCTGCCAGCGGATAGACGGAGTACAAATGTACCACACAATATGATCATTTTATCATGAGATGACGCAATGCGTCAACACCGCCTGAAGTCATGGTAATCATGGGCCGCCGGTGGTGGGGAGATAGGTTGGCGGAGGGCTTATGTCGCTGGCCAGGCGTGGCCACAGCACGATCTGCCCTTTCCACAGACCCACGACGCCGGTCACGGCCCAGGTCGATTCGCGAGAGAAGTCGGGCAGAGTCCAGTCAAGATCGGCATCGCAGAGGACGGTGGCGGAGCCGCTGCCATCATCAATGGTAAATGCATGAGCCGAGGTGGGAACGGGCTGTCCGCTCACCATGATCAGCTGCCCCATCAGCTCAGGGCCCACATCGCCGCTGTGTACGAAGTGGGGCAGTGGAGATGCGTGGCCTTGCAGTCGCAACAGCCAGTTGGGGCCGGGAATGCTGAGTTCTCGCTGGCCGTGATATTCGTGTACAAAGCCGGTGGCCTGCACCCGATCGCCTATCTGCAGGGGAGGATAGTGGCCCGTTCGCAGGTAGAGTTTGATGCCGGCACTGTCGTCCTGTATATACATGATCCGGGAATCGAAAAGATCGGGCGGTACGGTGATCACGCCGGCAACAGTCATCTGTGTATCGGGGGCGAGTTGATAGGCGCGCTGGATGGTCTCGATGCCCACGCCGAGGCTGCTGATCACTACGGGACCAGGTGGCAGGGTGGGTACAGGGGTGGGGCGGGGAGTGGGGAAGGCGCGGTTGACGCGGCCGATTGTGACATCGTTGCGCCCCCAGCTGCCCCAGGCGTCTGGATAGCGGCTGAAGGAGCGGTCGTAGCCCGGGAACTCGCGCCAGACGAAGCTGTCAGCCGTGCTGCCATCGGGGCGCAGCAGGCGCAGCTCACCATTGCGGCCCGGCAGGAACAGGCGGCTCTGTTTTCGGAAGATGACGAGATAACCATGAGGGGGGATGGTGGTATCGGCGGGAAGGATGTAATGATACACACGGGCGGCGCCGAGCTCCTGTTTCCAGAGCTGCCAGCCGCCGATATAGGCGGTTTCATCGGCGGTGTTGATAAGCTCGATCCACTCATCTTCGCGGTCAGCAGTACCGTCCTGATCCCAGTCGAGGTTTTTGGGTGCGGGCAGGATCTCGTTGAGATGTACGCTGCCAGGCCGGGGTGTTGGCAAGGGTGTGGGTGTCAGTGTAGGAGTGGCGCTGGCGGTAGGACTGGGGGTGAGGGTGAGTGTCGGGGTGGGGGTTATGGTTCTGGTCGCTGTGGGCGTGGGGGTGCTGGTGGGAGCGAGGTTGGGCTCGCCGGGGCTGGGTGGATAGCTTTGCGTCCAGGTGCCATTGCTGCTGCGCGACCAGGGGATGTCGGGGATGACGTCACCGTAGGTAAAGCTATCGATGATCGTTGCACCATCAGGGGTCAGCAGGCGGACGCTGTCGGCGTCGTTATTGAGGATGATGCCGGTTTGATTGCGGAAGAAGAGGAGGAATCCGTGGGCCGGTAGGATGGTGTGGAGCGGGATGTGATAGGGGCTGCTGCCACCGTCGGCATCATCCAGCCACCAGCCGCCGATGTCGACGGGTTGCGCTTGGGGGTTGTAGAGCTCGATGTATTCGTCGCGGTAGTCGGCTTGGCCATTGCCGTCGAAGTCGATTGATCTGGGCGCGGCCAGTATTTCGTTAAGCATGATGAAGGCGAGGGGAACTGGTGTGGGGGTGGGAGTCGTAGTTGGGCTGGGCGTGATGGTGGATGTAGGCGTAGGCGTGGGCGAGGGGGAGGACGTCCTCGTTGCAGTGGGTGTCAGGGTTGGCGTGTCTGTGGGCGTGAGCGTTGACGTGGGTGTAGGTGTTAGCGTCGGTGTGCGGGAAGGAGTCGATGTCGGCGTTGGCGTGCTGGTGGGGGCAAGGTTGGGGCCGCC
>JAJRXO010000103.1 GCA_024276255.1 Chloroflexota bacterium
CGATGGGTCACATCCTGCCCCAAAAAACGAATCTTGCCCCGCTCCGCCTTGCGTAAGCCGGCCAGCACCTCTGCCAGCTCATGCTGGCCGTTACCCGCCACACCGGCGATGCCCAGTATCTCACCCTCTCGCAGGGTGAAAGACACATCTTCGAAAGCCATCACGCCCTTGTTGTTACGTGCGGCCAGGTTTTCTACCTCAAGGATCACGGCCCCTGGCAGCATCTCCTCCTTCTGCAGATTGAAGATCACCTCCCGGCCCACCATCTTCTTGGCCAGGATCTGTTCGGTGGCATCTTTCGTATCCAGTCGGGCCGTCACCCGCCCCCGCTGCAACACCGTCACCCGATCACACAACGAAAGCACGATGGGCAACTTATGCGTGATGAAAGGCACCACACCCAGATCGCGTTGTGTCATCACCAGGATCGACTCCAGCAGCTTCTCGGTTTCCACCGGCGTCAAGGCTGAAGTCGGCTCATCCAGGATCAGGATCTTCGCGCCCCGATAGAGGGCCTTCAGGATCTCCACGACCTGCTTTTCCCCTTCCGAAAGCTGCCACACCTTGGCCCGCAGATCGACCTTGAAACCATAGCTATCTGCCAGGGCAGCCACCTCCTCCTCCATTTGCCTCAACTTGAGCACACCCCGCGCCCGCGGATGACCCAGAATGATGTTTTCGATCACTGAATGCGCGGGCACCAGCTTGCGGTGCTGATGCACCATACCGATACCGGCCTCAATCGCATCCAGCGGCGAATGAAAATGCACCTGTTCGCCCAGTAACCAGATCTCTCCCTCATCAGGTTGCAACAACCCAAACAGAATACTCATCAAGGTTGTTTTGCCCGCCCCATTTTCCCCCAACACAGCATGGATTTCGCCTGACCGAATCTCAAAATCGATATGATCGTTAGCCAGCACGCCATTGGGAAACCGTTTGGTAATGCCTTTGGCTTCCAGCATGACTTCACCGGCTTGTGCGACGGCCGCCAGTCGTTTGGCGTGGCTGCCTGTCGCATACGCATCTACTACCATAGCGTTATTCTCCAGGCATGAATGGATTGATCGTCAGTGTGGCGTTGGATGAACAAATGCCACCCAACGCCACGTCAAAACGATATAAAACAGAGCGATCGCTTTACCTCTCAACGCGTGCTCTGTAGTGCTCTGTTACTCCAGAATGTGTGTACCTGCAAGATCGAAATTGAACTGCGACAGCAGCCAGGCATCCGAGGGCATCTGGTTGGCGGGTTTCACCACGTCACCCTTGGCAGGGACGGGCAGACCTTCGAGATCCAGGCCAGTGCCGTTGCTGACGAATTCATGTGCAAAGAAGGGATCCCAGACACCCTTCATCATGTCATCACGACGTTGCGCCACCAAATCGAGGATCTCCTGCGGGATCAACGCCTTGGCGCCATCACTGATGGCATCAACACCGACTTTGCCGTCATTCATCAGGTCCACTGTCGGCTCTTTGGTGCCATCGGCCAGTATCATGAAATCATCCATGCCCAGGTAGAGCACGGTTTCGGGCAGCTTGTCCTTGGCCAGCCAATCCTTCACCATGCGATCGTAAATCACTTCCCACCGAGTGTCGAAGGAAACGGCGACCGTGTTGGTGTCCGACCAGCCGTAGGTGCCGACGATGTCCATATCCTTGCCGACGAACCAAACGCCGGTTTCGGTGGCTACATCCAGCGGCGAACCGGAGTCGGTCTGTTGCGTAAGGATGTCGACGTTGTACTGATTGATCAGGGTTTTGGCGATATCACGCTCTTCGGTCGGTTTGTACCAGTCGCCCACATATTTCACGTGGATCTTCATATCCTTATTCAGCAACTTGGCAGCATCCTGAACACCGAGGGTGAAGCCAGCCTGACGGCGAATTACCTGCACTGAAGGGAAGGCCGAAACGACGCCGATGTTTCCGGTCTGCGTCAGGGCGCCGGCAACCAGCCCTTCCAGGTACAGGGCCTGATACTGGCGAGGGAAGAAGCGAATGAAGTTGGGTTTGGTTGACAGATCACTGGCGATAACCGAGCCGAAATAGACATCGGGATATTTATCCGCCAGATCAATAAGCGGCAGGCCCATGAATTCGGCATTGCCGATAACGATATTGGCGCCCTCGGCAATGAGCTCTTCAGCATAAGGCACCGTGCTGTCAGGGCCAACCTCTTCACGATATACATAATCGACGGTGTCGTATTTCTCTGCAATTCGCTTCCCCGCCCGGTCATGGGCGCCCGACCATGTTGTCCCC
>JAJRXO010000104.1 GCA_024276255.1 Chloroflexota bacterium
CCCCTAGATATTGTGGTAGGTGACCGCTTCCCACACGCTTCCCTGCGGAGGAAGAGGTCAGAGGTTCAAATCCTCTCCAGGGTACTTTTTACAGCCTGTTTTAGAGCGAAACACTGGGTTTCGCTCTTTTTTTATCGGTCGACGGAACGAGTGTCCCATGCGTTCCAGACCGTGAGTCGACGGGCCGGCTGACGGCCATAAAAGAGATCGTCGAGCCAAAGAGCCAGGCGGCGGAAGAAACCGCTCCGCTGAATACCCCAGCGGATGACATTGTGGAACGGGGTGTCGGGATGCGAGAAGGGGCACACGGCCATACAGCGACCACAATCCGTGCCGATGACATTCCAGTAGGCGAAGCAGGTGTCAGGATTGATGCGCCAGCGTAGCGCGCCATTGCTCAGACGACGATCATCAGTGGGAATGGAATTGCTGGGGCAGTTTTCCGCACATTTCTGGCAGATATTGCAGAAATCGATCATGGCCGGCTGCGGGCGACGGGGATCGGGTTGTAACGGCATATCCGTCGTGACCACGGCCAGGCGCACGCGCGGGCCCTGTCTGGGGGTCATGAGGATGCCCATGCGACCGATCTCGCCCAGTCCGGCGTCGCGGGCCACCAGTGGCGTGATCACCCGATAGTTGCCATCGATGTGCGCGCGGGCGGAGTAACCCAGGCGGCGGATAAAGGCCGCCAGCGGCACGGCCACGCGGGCGGCTTCTCCGTATTGCCGCGCCGACTCCATGACCACCGGCGCTGTGGGCGATGCCGCCATCATCTTGTGATCCATCTCCACGGTGATGGCGATGGCATATCCGTGCGGCAGCTCAATGGGCGCGCCATATTCGCCGCTGCCACGGCCGATGTGCGAATAAACATGGTTAGGGTGAAGGCGGGTGATGCCGACATCGCAGGCGCCGTAGAAACGGGCCAGCTCCTTCAGGGTGCGACTGATGGCCCCGGCGTCCACCGAAAGACGTCCTTCGGCCACAGGGCCGTCTACGGCCTCATGCAGGGCCTCGGTGAGGCTAAAGCTGGCGCCAGCAGCAGCAAAGGCGATGGGATTGGCCAGCCGGGCGTTGGCCGACAGCAAGCCAGCGCGGGCTCTGTTTTTGTCGTCGCTGGCCCTGTATTCGGGGTGTCGCTGATAGTAGCTTTCGTAGCGGGCCGTGCCGGGCTGCAGGCGGGCGCGGGCAAACATGATGTCGCGCTCATCAAAGCGACTTTGCGGTTGTTCGGGACCGATGCTCACCCGGCCGATGGGTAGGATGAATAGTACAGCGAAAAGCACCCCCATTATTCCCACGATGATCAAGCCGATTCGAGATATTGGCTCCGACAGCAGGCTGAACCCCAGCCCAATCACCAGCCCCAGTGCGGCCAGCACAAACGCCAGACGGGCGGCCCTGCGTTCACGTTCAGCAAGCGAGCTGAGACCAAAGGCGCCGAATGTCAGCGCCAGCCCGCAGCCAATGAGTATCCAGATGGTTCTGAGCAGCAATGTGATGTCCTCAAGGGGTTATATGAGATTGTCGCAGTAACATGGGCGTAAAGGTGCGGTAACCGATCTGCAGATAACTGGCAGCGTAGGGGCCGGTCTGGTTTTTGTCGTCGACCATGCGTAC
>JAJRXO010000105.1 GCA_024276255.1 Chloroflexota bacterium
GGGGCCATCGATGAGGGTGCTGTCGACGAGGCTGAGGTTGAAGCTGCCGGAGACGGGGGCGAAGTTATCGGAGAAGGGGGTGGGGCCGGCAGTGGTGGTGTAGGAGCTGCCGTCGTCGGAGAGGAGGCGTGCTTCCAGGGGCAGTCCCACTTCGGGCTCGAAGCCAAGGGGCTGGTCGGGGGTGCCGAATACGGCGGGGTCCAGTGCTCGCGGTCCGGGCAGGATCCAGCGCACGTCTTCGTCGCTACTGACCTGCAAGGCCAGTGGCCCACCGGCCAGGGAGCCGGGTGTAAAGTCGATTTCCTGAATCGTCTTGGGCTGGGAAGAGTTGGCGTCGACCACACGGGAGGCGCTCAATTTGACGTCTTCGAACATGACATGGAAGAAGGGTTGTTCGGCGCCGTTGGGGAGCATGAAGCCGGTGGGCACAGGGCTCTGCTGCGGGCCGTCAGGGGTGACTTCGGTGTTTGGCATCATGAGATGGAAGACGACCTTGCTGTTGTCGATATCCTTGTCGAAGCCCAGGCGGTAGTTTTCGTCGCGGCCATTGGAGGTGATCATGCCGTGCATGACCCGATTGGAGGCGACGACCTCGCCGTCGATGGTCAGCTCGGCCACGCCCCAGAAGGCGGCGTAAGTGGGAAGGGTGGGCATGAGCTTGGTGCCGATGCCGGTGATGCCGTGCTGGAGGATGTTGGTGGCGACGCCGCCGAAGAAGGGATGCACGGGGCCTTTGGGGATGACTTTCAGCAGGGTGACGGTGTAGGCCTTGCCGTCGGGGCCGGTGAAGGAGGCGCTGAAGTCGACCTGATCCTGGGAGCCGGGGCCATCGATGAGGGTGCTGTCGACGAGGCTGAGGTTGAAGCTGCCGGAGACGGGGGCGAAGTTATCGGAGAAGGGGGTGGGGCCGGCAGTGGTGGTGTAGGAGCTGCCGTCGTCGGAGAGGAGGCGTGCTTCCAGCGGCAGTCCCACTTCGGGCTCGAAGCCAAGGGGCTGATCGGGGGTGCCGAAGACGGCGGGGTCCAGTGCTCGCGGTCCGGGCAGGATCCAGCGTACATCTTCGCCGACGGATGCGGCTTCTACGATACGGATGCCTCCGGCGACAAGACCGGGTGCGAATGGCACTTCGACGCTCGTCGGCTGGGGCGCCGTGGTGGCCGTGGGCTCGGGGATTTCAGTGGGTGGCGGGGTGGTGGCGGTGGGTTCGGGCGCCGCAGTCGGGGGCGGCGTGGTGGCTGTAGGTGCCACAACTTTCGTGGGGCTTGGCACTACAACGGTGGTGGCCGTGCCAGGGACCTTTGTGGGCGCAGCTGTGGGCGTCAGGGCCTGGTTACAGGCTGCCAGCACGAACACGGCCACGAAGAGGATGGGAATAAGATGAAGCTTTCTCATGGTGCTCTCCTGAGTGGGGTTGGGAATGAGTGTCGAAATGAAGCGCCCAACGCCGGCGGCTGAGGATGTCACTCAGAGCTCACGTTGCGCAGGGGTGAAAAGTTAAGACAGAGGGGAAATCCCTGCCGCAACCTGGACAGCATGAGGTGACCTGTTTCTTACGACATGAACAGGTCCTCAGCCTTGCGATGACAAATCTTCATGGAATCGTCATAAAACCGTCATCATTTCGTTATATTTGATTACTCTCCCCTGCTGTCATCTGCGCCTCGTCTTTGTTCTCCCCCCGGGCGCAGACTGACGGTGCGCGTTGCGCACGCCTGTCATGATGAAAATGGGCGGCGCATAGGCCGTCTGTAGCCCGGAAAACCGGGGAACCCGTAAACCGGGCTGGGGGCGAGGTTGCAGCTCATCGCATCAGGGATGCGATGGACGCGGGAATCGCCGAAGCAACGGGCCCCGGGCGTTAGGCGCATCCGCGATGCGCCTAACGCCCATGTAGCTCACTGCATTACGGATGCGATAGACGTGGTTGGCGGGCTATGGGCGCCGCCGCCCCCAACCGGCCTGGTTTCCGGGTTTACTAATCTTCTGGTTTTCTGGTCTTTTGGTTACCTGGTCTACCTTCCTATGGCAGCTCCTTCAGGAATGCAATCAGATCGGCGATATCCTGATCGCTCATGCGCCAGCGTGGCATGTCCCCATCCAGGGGATCGCCGCCGGGGTCGATGCCCCGCGTGACCGCAGACTTGAACGATGCCGCATCAAACGGCGGATGATCCATTTCAGCGCCGTCGTGCTCGGTCGAGGTGAGCGTCGACCAACGGATGTCGGGCGCGTCCATGCGCGTCATGTGCATGAAATGAGCGCCGCCCCGTCCGTCGTCGCCATGGCAATCGGCGCAGGCCAATCTCCCGCCCATCATGCCGCCGCCCATGATGCCTCCCAAACCTCCGCCTTTATAGCTGATGCGACCATTGGCGCTGGTGCCGGTGTAATAAATGCGTTCACCATTGCTGCGGAAACTCCCCCTGCCGAAGGGCGAGGGGCCGGAGGAGCCAAAGCCGGTGCCTATGCACCCGCCAAGAAGCAGGGCAATGCCGAACAGGAGCAGGAAACGGAATGTTTTCGGGGAAGGGTTGCGTTGCATAACAGGAATCCTTGAAAAGCGACGTGGGAAGGAGGATGCTCGTTGTCGGGGAAGGTGAGCAATATATCGTAGCTGGCATTATTATAATCCAAGATGGATGTGAAGCGGTATTGAAGCTTTCTTGACGAAATGATGAAGATCTCCGTGCGATGGGTTGTTGACGGAGCACATCGGGCGGCCGGCAGGGCTCTGCTAATGACCGGCGGTTGGCAGAGGATAGGCATATTGGCGCGCTGCGGATACGTGAATCAGCGCTATATGAGCAACGTGTATGGGTGTATACTGAAGACAGAGCTGAAGAATTGTCTCACACCGAGGCAGTTCTTCAGCCCTGCCAGCGCACAAGCATGTGCCACCTCTCTTTGCGTTTCCACTGATCAGTGCCATGCCAGGCGCACAGTCAACGCCTACACCGGAATGGTGCGGTGCCCCAAAATGGTTATAGCCGTGTCTCAAACATGGCCTAGCCCCACACTGGAGGTATATGATGAACCGTTCTCTGTCTTTTCGCCCTATTGCGATTACTTTATTCGTAGCGCTGTCGGTCAGTTATGTTCTGTGCATAATTGGTGATCTGTTGTTTGGCTGGACGATGTATCAAAGCTGGGCTCCGTTGATGCCGGGATTCACCTGGCCACTGAGCACAGGCGGATTCATCATCGGCTTGCTCTGGATCATCGGATACAGCATCTACGTCGCCGCCATCTTCGTGTACCCCTACAATTACCTGATCCGCCGCGAACAGGACGGCGAACAGGCATAACCCCCGCAGGCCATCGTCCCCCCAGGTTTATCTCATGACTTACGATGTAATTATCGCCGGCGCCAGCTTTGCCGGGCTGGCCGTAGCTGCCCGGCTACGTGGCAAGCGTGTACTTCTGCTCGACCGCAAACCGGTTGGCGCCGGTCAGACCTCGGCCTGTGGCACACTGGTCTCCACGCTGGAGGCATTGGGCCTGCAGGCCTCGATCCGCCAGGTTCATGACCGGCTGGTTCTGCATACCCCGCGGCGCACCTTTGTCTATCCCGTGGACAATGATCCCTTCTGCACCTTCGACTATGAACATCTCTGCCGTCTGCTGTATGCTCAAGGCGACGCCGAGTTTCTGCAAGCCCCGGCGCAGGACCTGCAACAGCATGCGGTGCAGACACCGCAGGGTGCGTTCAGGGGTGAGATCGTGGTCGATGCCACGGGATGGCGTGCGGCCTTGGTAAAAAATCGGCGCCCTGATCTGATTCGCGAGGAACGCCTGAACTTCGGTCTGGAAACAGTTGCGAACTATCAGGACGATGGCCTGCATTTTTGGTTTGACCCGGAGGCGCTGCTAAAGCGGGGCGTTGCCTGGGCATTTCCTGCCGGCGATCACACGCGCATCGGCGTCGGTAGCTATATGGGTGAGACACGCTTGAAGGGCGACTTGCAGCGTTTTGTATCCGGTATGAGCGTCCAGGGCGACGGTCTGCACGGCGGTTATTTTCCACACGCCCTGCGCACGGCTCTGGTAGATGATGTGTTTCTGGTCGGCGATTCTGCCGGGCAATGTCTGGCTCTGACTGGCGAGGGCATCCGTCCCGCCCTTTTCTTCGGCACGCATCTGGGCGACCTGTTGCGGCGCACACTGGATGGAGAACTCGATCTGCAGGCGGCCCGCGAGCAATATCGCAACTTGGTGGAACAGCGTCGTTGGGGTTATGATACGTTGTGCCTGGCGCAGCGCGTCCTTCCCCGCCTTCCTCTTCCCTTGTTGCAAGTGTTGATGGGCGCGGTCACGCGACGTCCGGTACTGAATACGATCTTGCGGGTGTATGTCGAAGCTTTTCGCCTGGATGACCGTTCCAGGCAGCTGACTCCCCCTGATGATGAACGTATGATCCCGGTATCGCCCACAACGTAAAATGGAGACGCTATGTTTTCCCGCTTATTTCGTCGTGACCGTAAGCAGAAAGGCGTGATCATCTATACCCAACCTACCTGAGGCGACTGTCAAGCAGCGAAGAGGTTCTTCGCCCAGCATCACGTGCCCTATGAGGAAAAGGATGTGACAGTCAACGAAAAGTACATGGCCGAACTCAAAGAGCTGGTAGGACGTTTCCTCACCCCGACCCTGGTGATCGATGGGGAAACGCTTATCGGGTTTGGCATGAATGTGGGGCGGGTGCGCACTCTGCTACGTGAAGGTGGCTATCTGGAGAACGAGTGATGCCGGAAGACAACCCCTATCATCGTCACGTGAGATCATGGTATGGGCTTTCCGTGGAGATCGACGTGGCGCATGATCTCTGGCATCTGGTGCGGGCCGGCCGCCTGGCTCTGCCCCATCCTCCGCTGATCAATTTCATTCTGCGTCGCGGCCAATCGCGTGACGATCGCCTGTATCTGAGTTTTTTACACGAATTTGGCCATGTGCAGACATTACCGGTTCCTCTCGCCCACATCGCCCTGCTTGGACTCGGGGGCAGATGGCGGGGACGCGGGGTGCGAGGCCTGCTCAGTGCCCTGCTGGCAGCCCTCGTTGCCCACCAGGCGCTGTGGGAAATGAGCAGTGAGTCCTATGTCATGCTGGCAGCGGGCGAGGAATACGGCCGCATTTACCGTCGTTCTGCCAATACCATCGGCCACATCATATTCTGGGGCAGTATGGCGGCGCTGACGTTTTTCTTTTCTCGCAAGGTCATGCGCCAGTAGGCTCCCTCAGGGTTGTAGGAGAGTTTTCCTTCGCCAGGAACCGAAATACGAGGCTCGGGGGCGAGAATGGCATGGCGGTGGCATAGGCCAAACGGCGCTGGCGAACATGCGCTGATCGACGCTCATGATCGGCAGGGGATGGGTGTATAGTGAAGATACCACTCTTTTGGAGAAAACACGATGACACTATCAGAACAGACACTTCCCAAAACAGTGCCTGCCCGGCGTCGCCTCTGGCGAGCCCTGGACAGGCGTCTCGGACTTTCCGGCCTGGCGTATCCGGTGCCGGAACATGCCAACAGTATTGCCTATCTGTTGGGCGGCATTACCTTCGCCGGTTTTGTGATTTTGATCCTCACCGGCATCATCCTGGCTCAATTCTACAACCCCTCGCCTGCGCAGGCCCATGACAGTGTTATTTATATCATCACGCAGGCGCCACTGGGTGACTTTATCCGCAGCATCCATTTCTGGACGGCGAACCTGGTGGTCGTGACCGCAATTTTGCATCTGATACGCGTTTTCAGCACCGCCAGCTACAAGCGCCCGCGTGAGATCAACTGGCTGGTGGGCCTGGGCCTTCTGGCCGTGACCCTCGGCTTTGTTTTCACGGGTACGGTCCTGAAATGGGACCAGGAGGGCGTGGAAGCACTGGCGCATAATCGCGAGATCGGTGAGCTGTTGGGCCTGTGGGGGGTATGGTTCACCAGCGAATTCACCCGCAGCGTGCCCATCCTCACCCGATTGTATATTGGTCACCTGACACTGCTGCCAGCAGCTTTCACCCTTCTGATCGCTGCGCATATGTATTTGATTAAATTCCACGGCATTTCAAAACGAGCTACCCCCGACGCAAAGGTAGATGATGAGACCGTCATCGAGGGTTCCTCTTCCTTCATCCACCATCTGCGCCGCCTGGTGGGCTTTGGCCTGATCCTGTTCGTAGTTGTGGGAGTCCTGGCAATCATCTGGCCGGCGCCATTGGGCCAGGCGGGCATTGCCGGTGAAGAGGTCACCAAACCACCATGGATGTTCTTACCCTTCTATCCCCTGGAGGATGTAGCCGGCGTCAACGGGCTGCTCGCGGGCAGCGGCCTGCTGTTCTTCCTCCTGGCGTTGGTTCCCTTTATCGACCGCAGCCCCTGGCTCTCGCCCCGTAAAAGGCGTTGGATTATAATCGCTGGCCTCGTGTTGCTGCTTGTGCTGATCGCCCTGGGCGTCACTGCCTGGATCAGCCGCCCTGTACCTCATCTCATGGAGTAGCATACTGTGAACAAGTTGACATTCAATTTCCTGGTCCTTCTGGGACTGGCCACCCTGGCCCTGGGCACCCTCTGGTCCAGTCTGTCCCCCGTCCTGTCCGGGCAGGTCGTGGCTCTAAACGCAGCCGTGATCCTGTTCAGCACGCTGGTGCTTGTCATCAGCCTTGGCCTGTTGGCCCGCATCATCCTTTACACTACTCAGCAGCAGAAAGCCGCACTGCCTGTGCGGTCCGAGGAGAATGGCAATGAATAAATATTGGCAAGGTTTCGTCTTTGTAAGCGCCGTGCTTTTGAGCCTGTTCGTGGCGTTACCTGCGGCTCAGGCTCACGGCGGCGGCGCCATCAGTGTGCAGCCGGCGGTTGCCGCGGCCGGCTCTGAAATCCAGCTCACCGGCAGCGAACTGGAAGCCGGCAGTGAGCTGGTGATTACACTCAGCGGCCTGAGTTACCAGGCTGAACTGGGCACCGTCACCGTCAGCAGCGAGGAAAGTTTCCAGGAAACCTTCAAGTTGCCGGCTGATACCAAGCCGGGCGTCTATCAGATTCAGGCTACAAGCGAGGACGGCGATACATACACCACTGAGATCACCGTGGAGGCCGCAGGCGCCTCCACCGACGAGTCGGTCCATGCGGCCGAGCCATCGGCTGAACCCATGCAACTGGACCGCAGTCGCTCCGGCTTGGAATGGGGCGTCATCCTGGCAGCCCTGGTCATTAGCGGTGGCGTGGGCCTGGCGCTGATCCGCTGATCCGACAGTATTAATGATATGCGAAAAGGCAGGCCGTTCCCCGTGGAAGTCGGCCTGCCTTTTTGAGTCTCTAATGTTGAGAAGGGGTTTCCCTGATTACTCGGCACTCGCCACAGGAGTAAAGGACTGACCGCTGAGGTAGCCGACATAGGCCGGCACCAGGGGCAGGACACAGGGCGAAAGGAAGGAGAGCAGGCCAGCGGCCATGGCGATGAGATACGTCGGTGTGGCAGCTTCGCCCAGGGGCAGGTCCAGGAAGAGGCCGTTCTGTTGGGCCCAGATGGCGATCAGCGTCAGGCGATTGGTGACCAGCAGCAGGCCGATGCCGATGAGAAAGAGCCCGCTGATGATCTGGATGCTGTGCATGTGGCGCCGCAAACGCTGCAGGGTCTGAGTCGAACGCTCAATCCCCAGGGCGATCAGCAGGAAAGGGATGCCCAGGCCCAATGCGTAACCGCTGGTCAGCACCATCGCCTGCCCGGCCATGTCTTCGCTGAAGCCCATCGTCAGAATCGCACCCAGCGTGGCGCCGATACAGGGCGTCCAGCCGGCGGCCAGCACCACCCCCAGGAATATCGATGACAACGAGCGGTTTTTGTGCGCCGCCTGCCACTGCGGGCGGGTGTCCGCGTAATAGAGCCAGGGTAACTTGACGATACCCATCGTGGCCAGCCCGAAGAGAATGATCACGATCCCGCCCACGCGGGCGATCACGATCTTGTATTGTCCGAAGAGTTGTCCCAGAAGTGTGGCAGCCCCTCCCCAGCCCACAACGAAGACGATGGAAAATCCCAGTACAAACAGCACCGCATGGTAGAGCACGGCATAGCGTTGAATCAGTGATCGGGTGTTGAAGGAGGCGTTCATAAGACAATCGCAGGGGGTGAGGTAGAATGGTGGTGGCGAGCGCCCAGGGGATGGTTTAGAAGCCTCGCCGTAATGGGCTGGTGGGGCGTCCGCCGAGATTGACGTTCGGTGGTCTCGGGGCCACATGATTCTACATGCTTTTATCTCTGGCTACAAGGTGGGGTGGCCCCAAAAAACAGGCTGGCATCGAAAATGTGCCAGCCTGCTGAATGGATGAGGTTGTGTTTGTGGTATTAAACGCCGCAACTATTGCCGCTGCTGGGCGCCTGCTCAAGCAGGCCGTTATTGGCCAGCCACTGATGCACCGAGCGAAAGCCGGTGCTGGAGAAATAGGCGGCGCTGACTGCCTGGCGGGCGTCGATCTGGTTGAAATCCTGGCTCTGGCTGGCCTGGAAAAAGCGGGCCAGCTCCTGACTTTGTTGCGGGAACCAGAAGGCATTGGCCCATTTTGCAGCCGCATACATGCTGTCGGCGTCCGCGCCTCCGGCCGCCATCAGCTCCAGCATGCCCAGCATGGCCATACCATGGTTGCAGTCGGGGAAAGCCGTGGGATTGTTGCAGCAGGGGCGATACACGGCCGCAGCCACCTCTTCCAGCAGGGCCTGCTGCTCCGGCGTCAGGGATATGAGATCGCTGGAGGCGAAGAGCTCAGCCGGCTGTTTGCTGCCAATGGTCCAGCCTCCGGTGGAGGCAAAGCGGGGGATCTGCTCCTCGCCGCCGTATTGCATCATGGCGCCTTCGGTGAGAATGGGGTTGTTGTTCACCAGGCCCAGGGCCCAGAAGAAATTGAGCAGGAAGTAGGCATTGTCCGCGTTCAGCACGATCGGTTCATCGCTGCCATTTTTCAGGATGGCCAGCTGTTTGCTGTTGAGCGGCTGCCCTGCCCGCAGGTAGACGGCGGCGAATTTGTCGAAGTCGATGCCGCCCGCGGCCAGCAACCTGGGCCCCAGATCGGTGAAACTGACTGGCAGGCGGTATTGCGGGGCGAGGGCTGGCGCCTGTTGCACATCTTGCGAGACAGCGACCTGCTCCTGGCCGGCGCCCCCTGATCCGGGGTCGACTGCCGCGGCCTCCTTCGCCGAGGGGGCGGTCGCGCTTTCGGAGTTCGACGCTGCCGGGGCTTTGTCCGGCACAACGGCCCACTCGGCAGCCTGCTTTGCCATGATCTCGGTCACGGCTGCCTCCAGTCGTTTGGGCAGGACGTACACGCTCATGAGAAAGCCACCCAGGATCCCCAGGCTGAAGCTGAGGAGCAGGGCCATGGCAAACACGGCTGTACGGGAGGGGGGAGTCGATTCGAGGCGCTCTGGCTCCGGATTCTCGGGTGCGGGCCAGTCGGCCATGACGTTGTCAGGCGTGGGCACGGCTTCGGGATCGGTCATAATCTGTCTCCTGTGTGTGTGGATGCAGATGGCTCAGGAAGAGGCATCCGGCCGAGGGAGTACGTTGGCGGTGAATTCCACCTTGGCATCGGGCAGCTCGGGATCGTTGCTGGTGATGAATATCTGGCGAGTTAAGGAGCCCGTCAGTTCGGGTCCATGGGCGCCAGAATCGAATTCTATGTGCAGGGTGCCCGATTCACCCGGCGCGATGGTCATGGGATCCAGCGAAGCCGTGGTGCAGCCGCATGTGGTGGAGACCGAATCGACGATGAGCGGTTCGGTGCCCGTGTTTTTGACCTGCATGTCCTTGCTGACGATGTCGCCGTTGACGACATCACCAAAATCGAAGGTGGGGGATTCGATTTCGATCCGGGGCTGGCCGGCCGCGCATGCCGTTACGACCAGGGTGAGGATGATGAGCATGGCCGCGATGGGCCAGCGACGTATTCTGTGACGAATTGACATAAGATTATCAGGAGGTGCGGATCGAAGCCTGAATCCAGATTTCCATCTGGCTGTTTTTGGGATCATTGTTCTCGATGATCAAGCCACGGCGGACGGTCTGACCTCTTACGTCGTGGAAGCCCGCATCCAGGCGCAGGGTGACGATGGCGGTTTCGCCCGGGGGGATGACGGCGGACGTGATGTCGGCGGTGGTGCAGCCGCAGGTCGTGTAGGCCCGGCTGATCGTCAGGGGCGCTTCACCCGTATTGGCGATGACGAAATCATGAGTGACAACGTCGGTGGCCCCGATGCTGCCGAAGTCATAGGAGGCAGTGGGGATGAGGATGGCTGGTTGGGGGCCGTCTTTGGGCAGGAAGGGAATAGGCTTTTTGGGTGTGCCCGGCGCGTCCATCTCGTGCACAGCATGTAATGGCTGGTCGTAATTGACGGGGGCCGTAGCCAGATCGATGCCGTCGGATTTTCCGCCAGGGGTGACGAACAGGTAGATCAGCAGACCAACCACGATCACAACACCCAGGCTGAGCAATCCGATGGAGAGTTGCTTTTGCCGGCGTTGTTTTCTGCGGCGCTCCTCGCGCAGGCGTCTGTGCGATTTGGAGTGGGGAACGGTGGTGGTTTTGCTCATGGAAGATTATCTCCTCAGTAGGATGGAATAGGTGTTCCTTGAATAGAAACGATATAGTTATCTGCGGTGTGATGAGGTCTAAAGATCATTTTAAAACTTCATACCACCTCAGCGAACGAACCAAAGCAACATGACTACGCCCAGGGCGATCATGATGAATCCGTACCACAAACGGATCTTCAGGGCGTGCTGGCGTTCCCATTTAGCCCAGCTCTTGGCCGTGGTGCGGTTACCGGCGGCCAGGAGGATGGCCACAAGCGGCAGGACGAACATCACGTTATAAAGCGCCAGGTAGCTGACACCCCATGCCAGTGTGGTCTTGGCATTGAGCAAGGTGATGATCGAGACATAGATGCCGCCCGAACAGGGAAACGTGCATAAACCAACCAACAAGCCCGCGCCCACCGTGGCCGGTACTGTCGCCTGCTTGATCAGGCGATTGGTACGTCCGGCAGCAATGGAGGGCATATGCAGCTTGATGGGGGATTTGGGGAAGAAGTATTCGATCAAGTTCACTGCGCCCAGGGCGATCAGCAACCAGGAGCCGAGCCGGGCCACAAGATGGGGATCATCCGATAGACGTACGGCACGCAGAAGTCCCAAGCCAATGGCAAAATAGACCAGGAAGATCATGCCGATATAGATGAAGCCCAATTGTAGAATACGGCCGCGCGATTTGCGCAACGTGAACAGGAAGGCCAGCAGGAGCAGGATGACGGCAAATGCACAGGGATTGACCGAATCGAGCAGGCCGGTGACGATCACGGCCGGCAGGAGTTGTTCGAGATTGCCCAGGCCCACGGGCAGGGCGCCACCAGCCTGTAGCGTTTGGCTCAGGGCCTGATCAAAGGGCGTGTCGATAGCAAATGATTGCACCTCGCCCTGCCATGCCCAGAGCCGATACTCGGTTGGCGTACCATGCATTTCCGGCTGCCATATCACCAGCTTTTTGGGCCGCTTCTCGGCGTTGATAGCCGCGGTCACAATCGCGGGTGGCACATGTCCCAGGATGACTAGTTCGCCTCGGGGCGTGGGGACAAAGACATAGAGCGAATCGGCAATCGAGCGCGGGAGCTCGACCTGATCGGCGATCTCCAGCAGGTACTTGCGTTCTTCAGGGCGCGTGTAATCGTGGATCTCGTATTCATTCGCCAGATCATTGGCCTGCAGCGTCGGTAGCAGGGTTTCCTGAACGAAGGGCCAGCAGTCGACGCATCCTGCGCTGAAGAAGATATGGGTTGTAGTAGATGGGGCGGCAACGGCAGGATGGAGAGCGAAGTGGGGGCCAAGTAGAAGGGAAGCGGCAAGGACGAGAATGAGAATGAGGTGGCGGATTTTTGAGATCATAGTTTGGGCAGCAAAGACTGAGGTGGTGTTGTGCAATGCTTGCTACAAATCGTAACAGCTTCGCTGCCGGGAAGGGAGCGCCAAATGGCCTATTGTGTGAAAGTTCATGCAAGGTATCATTGGTTACGATTATCTGTAAGCCGTTCGGCGCGGTGCCAATAGGGCAGATAGCGCTCGTACGACGCCCACGCCTACCTTATACTGGGGGCATATTCCGAACTATGATCTCCTAACCCGGACAAGCCGGAACCAAGAAGGCAAGACCGGGAGATGAATAGAGAGGTAAACAAGTAGGCAGGTAAACCTGTAAACCGGGCCTGCTCCCTACTCCCTACTCCCTACTTCTTGCTCCCTGCTTCCTGCTCCGACGAATATTTCTAGCTCCGGGGGCTCGATGTTGACTGGCAAAGTACTAATGCCCCTGCCTTCGACAGGTGACTCCTATGCATCACACACAAACCTTACTTAAACTTCCATTACCAGGCGAACGTGCTGTCGACTGGGTCTCGCGTTGCCTGTCCAGTGCCGGACTCAGTGTGATGTGTTCTTTTGACCTGAACTCGGCGCGCTCAACCTCCACGCCAGCCTGCCCATGCCCCTATCACGGTACCGCGGCCTGCAACTGTCAGCTCGTGGTTCTGCTCGTATACGCACGCAAGAATACCCCACCCGTGACGCTGCTTGTCCACGGCCACGATGATGTGTCGTGGCTGGAAACGCCGGGATGCACAGAGGACGAGCAGGAAGGATTACTGGGACAGATCGTGCAGACATTGGTGGAAGCGACAGTGTAACGGATAAGATCGTTTGGGGGGCAGCCTTCTTCATCATATTGTCACAGTGCCTTCAAACCAGCGTCACAAAGCTGGTCTATACTGGTGATGTATAAGGGGATGGGGTGACGTGGTCGGTTTATGCCGGGCGCCGTCACAGCCTATCTGCCATCCCTGATAGATAAATTCTCATCCATCGGAGGTACTTACCATGATGGTTCTCGGTTTAGGAGGCTTAGGACTCCTTTCTATGTTTGTTTTTCCCCTCATTCTTATTGGCCTTGCTATCTGGTTCATCAACCATCTCTTTCCCCACACCAGCAGCACCCCAAGCTCCAACTCTTTTGCCAACGGCTCCGTGCGGTCGGATAGCGCTTTCGACATCCTGCAGCAGCGTTACGTGAACGGCGAATTGACTCGCAGCGAATATGAAGCCATGCGCCGCGATCTACTTAACGACGCCGCCTGAGCAACCCACCGCACTTTCATCAAACGGAGCCTCTGATTTTATGACCCGAAAACGCAAAGGCACACGTACATCCCCGGCCAACCTGCGTCGCTCATCTTCCAGAGAACAGAGGGAAACCCTGCGCAAAAAACGCCAGCGTCGGCAACGCTTAAGGATGTTGGCCTGGTCGGCGGTGGTCGTCCTTTTTCTTGGTGTCATCGCCTTCCTGATCAATCGTAGCGCGGTCAACAAGCCCGGCGAGAGCGTCGCCAACCTGGGCAACACCCACATCTCATCTGCCGAGGCGGATGCGGTTTCATATAATTCGATTCCCCCCACATCTGGACCCCATTTCGGCCAGCTTGCCAGATGGGGAGTTCATGATACACCCATTCCCGACGGCACGCAGATCCACAACCTGGAAGATGGCGGCGTCGGCATCTGGTACGATTGCCCCGAAGGCTGTCCGGAACTGATCACACAACTGGAATCGGTGGCGACGAACCTGGGCGATGAGGGCCTGTTGCTGGCGCCTTATCCAGGTCTGGATAGCCGCATTGTTCTCACTGCCTGGAATCGTATCGACGGATTCGAGACCTTTGACGAAGCCCGCATACGACGCTTTGTCAGTGCTTATCGCGGTATCGATCGCCATGTCCGACGCTAGGCGGAGGATGATTGCTGCCCGCCGGCTTGGCGTGGCAGCGCTCCTGATTTTCGCCGTTCTCCTGCTGGCTGCATGCGGCTCAAGCTTGCGCGACACCTCGCTGGCCGAGATAGAAAAGGCTGAGGCCGCATGGCAGGCCCAGCCCGTTCTCAATTATCGCATGATAACCGAGATCAGCCGTCCGGGTGAACAGCGGCGTTACGAAATCGTCGTCACCGACGGCATAGTCAGCTATGCGGTCATGGAACTTTACGATGTGAGCACAAAGACATGGCAGGAACCCTTTGAACTCAACGAATCTCAGGCATTCCCCTTCACCGTTCCCGGCATGTTCGACATCGTGCGTGAGGCGCTGCGCAATAGTGACAGGACGGCGATCCGGGTGCAGATGGGGGAGACACCGCCATTTCCCGTTCGCATCGAGCTGGGGATGGTAAGTGATCAGGGAAAGCCGGTGCGCGGCACCGAAACTGAAATCCAGGTGCGCCTGTTCGAAGTCCGCACCCAACAATAAGGAAGTTACATGTCAACAATCGATCCTTCTGAAACGAAACATACCCAACAGCGCTATAATCTCATCGCTCCTTTCTATGACGTGATGGAGGGATGGACGGAACGTCGGCGCTATCGATCATGGCGCCAGCAGCTCTGGCAGGAAGTGCAGGGCCCCAAGGTGCTGGAACTTGGCGTGGGCACAGGCAAGAACATGCCCTTTTATCCCGATCATATCGAGATCGTAGCCATCGATCTTTCCCAGAAGATGCTGGCGCGTGCGCGCAAGCGGGCCGCCAAATTGTCCACAGATGTAACCCTGCGGCTGATGGACGCCCAGCAGCTCGAGTTTTCCAGTGAAACTTTTGACGAGGTGGTGGCCACCTTTGTGTTCTGTTCGGTGCCGGATCCCGTCCTGGGCCTGACCGAGGCCCTGCGGGTGACCAAACCCGGAGGACGGCTGCTGCTGATCGAGCACATGCTGGCCGATGCCCCGCCCCTGGCCCGGCTGATGACCTGGATCGACGGCCCGTTCCACTGGCTGATGGGTGTGCACATCGCCCGCCGCACCGTCGATAACGTGCAGGCCGCCGGTTGGCAGATCGAGAGTGTTACCCCCCTCAGTTTTGCCTCCATTTTCCGCAAGATCATCGCCCGCAAACCGGAAGGCGATTGAAAAGATCGTTTCGTCGCTCTACCACCATACGGCGCACATCGCCATGGTGTGTGGAGCGACGGCTTTGCAGGTGGGCAGGGGCATATTGAATAGCGTTGCGGTTTGACATAGGCCAAATTGCCTATGCCCCCAGGGCAGCATGGCGCTGTTGGCACGGGGTTGACCTTGCTAAAATGAGAGCATGAGTGTGTGAGTGGTTGACTTCCGCCTCATTTATCAAGGACGTTCTGGTACACCATATCGTGGTTGCCTGACGTATAAAGCTCCTTCTTCTTTCGTGGGTCGGGAATATGCCAGTATTCCTGACCCCCTTTCACGTTCATTTCTCCCCAAGGTGACCATAATGACAAACCATAGTAATCATCAGGGCCCGGATGAAGATTGTTACGTACCCCGCTACGACAAACAACTGAGTGCTAAGGACATGGCACAGGCGTACTCGGCGTTTCTTGCCGTGCAGGGGATGGGCTGTCCCAGCTGTGCCATGCGCGTGCACAACAGCCTGTTACAGCTCGATGGCGTGTACGCCGTTGAGATCGACCTGGAACGGGCGCTGGCTCATGTTTTATTCAATCCCGCCCGTACGCCCGTGGGTACATTGCCCCTGGCCGTGGCAGCCGCCGGCAACGACGGACGGCATAATTACAGCGCCCAGGTTCTGGGCGTTTACGAAAAAAGTACGGAGTAAATCGTTACAACATGTCTGAGAAACAAATCACCCTACCCGTTGAAGGCATGACCTGTTCTTCCTGCGCTTCCCATGTGGGACGTTCGTTGCGCAAGGTGCCAGGTGTGCGCGACGCCCAGGTGAACCTGGCGACCGAGCGTGCCCTGATCACCTTTGAATCCAAACCTGTTCCCCTGCCGACACTGATAAAAGCGGTCGAAAACGCTGGTTATGACGTCCCGTCTGAAACGATCGTTTTGCCCATTGGCGGCATGACCTGCGCTTCCTGCTCCAGTCATGTCGAGCGAGCCCTGCAAGGACTGCCAGGGGTGAATCAGGTCTCAGTCAACCTGGCTACAGAAAGGGCTACGGTTTCCTACGTGCCGGGCGTCGTGGGCCTGGAGGATTTCAAAAAAGCCGTGGCCGAAACAGGATACGAGGTATTGGCCCTGGAAGAAGATGATGACCATGAAGACGAAGCGGATATGGAAGCTCGCAAGATGCGGACGGCCAGCTTCCGCATGCGTGTTGCCTGGGCTCTTACCATACCTATCATCGTCTGGATGTTTGCCGAAATGTTCTTCGGCATCGTCTGGCCCAATGCGCTGATCTACAATCTGGGCATGATCGTGTTGGCCCTGCCAGTACTCTTCTGGGTTGGCCGTGCAACTTATCGCAGCGCCGCGATTGCCGTTCGCCACGGCCATGCCAACATGGATACCCTCATAGCCCTGGGCACCGGCGCCTCATTGCTCACCGGGCCAGCATATTTCTTCTTCCCCATAGCCAACTATGCCGGCGTGGCCGCCATGATCATGGCGTTTCATCTTACCGGCCGCTATGTCGAAGAAACCGCGAAAGGCCGGGCCTCGCAAGCCATTCGCAAATTGCTGGAGCTGGGCGCCAAAACCGCCCGTGTAATCCGGGACGGTGAAGAGGTTGAGATCGCCATTGAGGATGTGCAGGTTGGCGACATCATGGTCGTGCGGCCGGGCGAAAAGATCCCCACCGAC
>JAJRXO010000106.1 GCA_024276255.1 Chloroflexota bacterium
AGGGGTGCACCCTGCTATGACTCCCCGACCGAGTGGCCGGAAAGCACATGCCATAGTATGAAGCTGATATATCAGCAGGCTATCATAACCCGAGCCCACTTGTCAATTTCATTGTGCCCCTGATTCCATTTGCGCCGGATGATCGACTATCCGCCCAGGATGCCAGCCACCAGCGCTCCCACCAGCAGAGGGAAGGCCAATCCCAGTCCCCAGCGTACGGCGGTAAAGCGCCAGCCCATAAACGGCAGCTCAAAGCTGATGCTTAACAGGCCCAGCATGGACCAGCTGCTGATCAGGGCGATGGCAGGCCCCAGCCCGGCGCCAGCCTCGTACAACGTGGCGATCAGGGGAAAGACCACATACGGGCCGCCCGGCAACAACATTCCCAGCCCTTCCCCCAGCAGCAATCCCTGCCAGCCCGACTCAGGCCCGATCAGGCTCTGCACCAACGCCTGCGGCTGCAAGACATTGACATAGCCCACGATCATAAAGGCGATAATCAACAATAGCAGGGTGCGACGCAGGGTTTGCCAGCCCACCTCCATGCCGCGTCGATGGCTGCCATCGTGACGCCGCCAGGCCAGCAGCCACAGAATCGCGGCCAGGGCAATGAGGATAACGGTTGCTGAGATCATGCCCGAACCCCCCGGCGAATTGCAATGACCCATTTACCGAACAACGCTTCCGCCAGCAGGCCCATGAGCGGGGGCAGGATGAAGGTGGCTGCAAAGCGGACGATGGTGAGCCGGGGACCCAGCAGAGCGAATTCAAGCGGCAGCCGTGAAAGCGACCACAGGTTTTTAGCCGTGACGAAAGCCACCAACACACCCAGGCTGGCGCCGCTGCGCAACAGCACTGCAGCAATGGGATAATACACATACGGGCCACCGGGCATCAAAGCTCCGCCCACGCAGGCCAACAAAATACCCCGCCATCCAGACGAGCTGCCCAGCCAGCGCTCAACCAACTCAGGGGTAACCATCACCTGGATGAGTCCCGCCACCAGGAAGGCGGCCAGCAACAAGGGCACTGTCTCCAGAAGTAGCTTGCTGCCGGACTGCAGGCCCGCGCCCACCAGCGTCCATCCTCCCCGATACCATGCCAGCCCGGCCAGCAACAATACGACCCCGAGGAGCAGGGCATTGACTGGATCAATGGATTTGCGGGGTTTGCCGGAGGAGGTCATAAAGACAGGTCAGAGGGTGAAGCGAAGCCAGACAGCGATTCGCTTCCTGTATACCCCAATCGGCGAGAAATCGCAAGTGCAGTTCTCTGCAGTGGTTTGATAAAGGCCTCGATATCGCCGGGGCCCATGCGGAAAGTGGGGCCGGTGACAGCAAGCGCAGCCACCACCTGTCGCTGATGATCACGGATGGGGACGGCGATGCCACTGTAGCCCTCCTCAAATTCCTCGTGGACGATGGCATAGCCTTTCTGTCGTACCTGATGCAGGCGGGCCTGCAAAGTCTCGCGGTTGGTGATGGTGCGTGGGGTGTAGCGCTGTAGAGGTCGATGCAGGTGTTGGTGCAGTTGGGTCGCCGTCAATCCGGCCAGCAACACCAGGCCCGGGGCCGTGCAGTACAGGGGAATGCGGCGGCCAATCCAGCCCACATAGTGTATTGACTTTGGACTGGCCGCCCGCGCGATATTCACACCTTCACGTTCCTCCAGCACCACCACGTTTACGGTTTCCTGCGAGACCTCCACCAGATCGTTCAGGAACGGCTGGGCAATGCCGCGCACATCCAGCCGGCCCAGGGCTACGCCCGCCAGACTCACCATGCCCAAGCCCAGATGATACCTTCCCGTTTCGGGGTTGCGCCCCACCAGGCGCTCGCGTTCCAGCGTGCCCAGAATGCGCGAAACCGTGCTCTTGTGCAGGCCCAGCCGTTGGCTGATTTCACCCACGCTGAGCTCGGGTTCGCTTTCGCTAAAACTGCGCAAAATGGCCACCGCACGCTGGATGGACTGTACGGGTTGGGTCTGGCGTGCGGGGCGGGAAGATTCGATCATGTTCCTTGGGGTTGGCGGGGGATGACGTCACAGAGCAGGGCTTTGTAAACAGGAAAGCCCGAGATGGGGTCGAAATTATTGAAATCGGTCAGTTCGTTGACATTGGCCTGTTGCCAGGCCTGGGGGCCCAGGGGGCCGCCGCCGCCCATGTTGGCTTCCACCACACCGGGCACGATATCTTCAGTGACGCGGGCAACATAGGGAACCTTACCTCGCGGCGACACCACCCACACGGGATCGCCATCGGCAATGCCGCGGGCAGCGGCATCGCGCGTGTGCAGGTGCACCAGCGGGTGAGGGTGTCGGGCCACCAGCGAGGGGATGTTGTGGTGCTGAGAACGGAAATCAAACTGAGTACGGGCGCCGGAATTGAAGACCAGGGGATATTGTTCGGCCAGCGTCGGATTGGCCAGCGGCCCCTCGATGGGCTCGGTGTACACGGGCAGGGCATTATAGCCATGACTGCGCAGCCATTCTGAAGTGATCTCGAATTTGCCGGTGGGCGTTTCAAAACCGGGCTTGCCATCGGCCCGCAGCTCGCCGTTGCGGTATTTGCGATAATGGAATTCGGGCTGAGGATAGGTGATACCCTCGGGATGCCGTCGCAGGTCGGCGATGTCCACCCCTGTATCCCTCAGCGCATATTCGATCATCTCCTGTTCCGTCTGCGGCCACAAATCGCCATAGCCCAGACGCTTCGCCAGTTCGGCAAAGATCAGATAATCGTTACGCGCCTCGCCCAGAGGTTCAATCACCCGCTGCCGTAACTGTACATGACTGCCGTAGATCATGTACGATTCGATTTCGAACTGCGTGGTAGCGGGCAGGACAATATCGGCGTATTGCGAGTCGGCCGTGGGAAAGCGATTTACGATCACCAGATAATCGAGCGCAGCCAGGGCTTTGCGCCATAACGTCGGGTTGGGCCAGGCTGTGATCACCGAGCTGCCACTGATAATCAGCGCCCGTATCGGATAGGGTTTGTCCTCGAGAATGGCGCGGGGCAGCAGCGCGGCGTGGGCTTCCTTGCGCATTTCATAGTAGATGGGGAATTCATCTGCGCCGATGGGTTTGGGGGCATTGGCCGGCGGCGCCGTGAGATGCCGATTCAGCTTGAGACGATTCGGCATCAGGAAGAGCTTGCCCCCCGGCACATCCAGATGCCCTGCCAGCGCCTGCATGATGAACATGGCGCGTATGGCCTGCACGCCGCTGTTGGAATACTCCAGACCGGTGTAGGTGAGTATGGAACATCCCCTGGCCCCGGCAATTGCCCTGGCCAGAGCCCGGACCTGATGCACCGGCACCCAGGTGATCTCCTGCACGCTCTCGGGCGTAAACTGGCGTACGTACTCCCGGAGCTCGGCGAAGCCGTGCATCCAGTTTTCCACGAAATCATGATCAAACAGATCTTCGGCGATGAGCACATGGATGATGCCCAGCGCCAGCGCCCCGTCGGTGCCGGGGCGAATGCCGATCCACTCGGCACGGGTGGCATGCACGGTTTCGCTGCGGCGATGATCGATGACCATGATACGGGCCCCCCGCTTTTGCGCCCGCCGCAAACGCCTGAGATTGATGGGCGAGGAGTCGGTCACAGGATTCCCGCCCCAGACCAGGATCAGGTCGGCATGTTCGATATCCTCGGCCATATCGCGCATGTGCGTGCCGAAACATGATTGGGGAGCGATCATGCCATAGGAAACAAAGCACAGCGAGCCCACGCCGGTCGTATTGGGCGAGCCAAAGGGAAAGAGCACCGTGTTGGCCGATGATTCGCTGGATCCCGCAGGGGCGAACATCTCATTGAGTCCGAATTCAAAATTGCCGCGGCCGGTGTAGACGGCGATGGCTTCTGGACCATATGTCTTGGCTATGCGCCGGAACTCGGAGACAATGCGGTCATAGGCCTGATCCCAGCTGATGCGTTCAAACCGACCTTCGCCCCTGGTCCCCACTCGCTGTTGGGGATAAAGGAGGCGATCGGGGGAGTAGACGACTTCCGGCGCGCTCATCCCCCGGGGACAGATGACAGAATAGGGATGATCTTTGATGGGCCCGACCTTGACAATGCGACCGTTTTCTACGGTCACATTCATACCGCACCCGGCCGGGCACACGCCGCAAAGGCTGGTGATCACCCGGCGATCCGTAGTGAGATCGAGTTCGCGTGCTGCGCTTATATCTGCCATGGTGTGCCTCCCTGAGTGTGTGGGTTGGATTCAGTCCTCGGCCGTGGCCAGGATACGGTCGAGTTCGGCGTCGATTGCGGTGGGCAGCGCTTCCGGC
>JAJRXO010000107.1 GCA_024276255.1 Chloroflexota bacterium
AAACGGAATAACACGGGCGCATTGATTTCCACATTGCTGGCGCCATCATTGGGGTTTGTAGCAATCACTTCCGGCAGTGGCACAATGCGGAAGCTATGGCTGCGGCCTTTGACAAGTGAGGAGCCGGTGGCATTGCGGGCACTTGCATCGACAGCCACTCGTACCTGCGCACCTCGCTTCCACGGCGATTGGGGCTGGAAAACAAGTAGTCGTCCATTATCACTCCACGTTAATTCTCCAGCTACCGGCTGCTTTTCCTGGGTGATGCGGACGGCCGCCTCGGTGGACAGCGGATCCATAGGCTGGGAGAAGGTGATGGTGATGGCCGTGGTTGGAGATACTTGTAGACCCTGCGGCGCCACGCGGCTGACTACAGGCCGGGCAGTCTGAAAACTGAAGCGGTAGGGTTCGGCCAGGGTGCTGCCGCTGAGATCGAAAATGTCGGTGACGGTGGCCGTATAGCGCACGCCCCCCAACAAGGGCTGGTCGGGCTGGAATATGTAGATGCTGGTGTTGAGCCAGCGACCGTGTCCGCTGACCGCGGGATCCAGTTGCAGGGGTTGGGGCAGGGTGGGATCGTCCGCATCCGCGCCCAATGGCACCACAGGTCGGTTGAAGGCGACCGTAATGGAGGTCTCAATGGCAATGCCGGAAGCACCGTCGGTGGGCGTCGTGGCAGTAACCTGCAGATAGCCCTGGGTTTGAATGTGAAAGCGCAACGGCCCGGTGGAGCGCCCCTGGCTGGCCGCACTGAGTTGCAGTAAATAGCGCTTGCCCCGCTGGTAAGTGGCGGGCAGGTAGCGCACGGTATTATCGTTCACCTGCAACGTGCCCGGCAATTCGGGCTCAAATTGCATCGTCAGGCTATCGGCGTCGACCGGCCGATCAAAGATGATTTCGATGGCCTGTTCCGGAGCCAGTTCCTCGCCTCGTGCCGGGCGCATGGCCAGGATCTGTGGCGCCTGCGGGGGCATCGTGGCCTCTACCGCGATCGCGGCCTCTTCGGTCGGGGTGGCCGTGGGACGGGCTACGGTTGGGCTGGGCTGCGAGGTGGGGCTGGGTACCGGGCTGGGAGTTTGCGTCCGGCTACAGCCGGCCAGCAATAAAACAAGCACGAAAAATGGGACGAGTATGAGATGGTTGTACCGCCTGTTCATAAGAACCCCCGGTGGTGGTCGATAGTCGGTCATCATTAATCAGCAGCTGATGGACATGCCTGACAGGGCTACAGATCGCGTCCTGCTGCCTGCGCTAATGTCATTGTGGCATATTTCGGGCGAATGATCCAGTCGTTTGCCGAGCGCCTGCCCTACGCAAAGCAGACAATTGGCGGACGCTGATGCCGGACACTCTCCGTGACGCGAAAAGCGCTTCTTTCGCAATTGAAAAATTAGTGTATGATGAGAAAAATCAAATGGATGGCGGTTTTTTCATTCACTTATAATCT
Source organism: Chloroflexota bacterium (assembly GCA_024276255.1). GTDB lineage: Bacteria > Chloroflexota > Anaerolineae > J102 > J102 > JAADGC01. The sequence goes on from JAJRXO010000107.1 coordinate 1,448, forward strand.
GATCTAGATCATAGTTAGATTATCATGAGTGTGTTATGATGATAACGTACTTGAATAATATGTCGCAATACCCTGTGCGTCGAGATGCAATCAGTCGCATTTGATGCACAGGTACCCTTTTCCATAAAAGGAGGTATGCCTATCGAGTGAATAAAAACGAGAGTCTGGAAGGAGTTTCATCTTATAACTTGGTGTTGGGGCTCTGCATGAGCCATAAGAAAGAGGAGGATTTTCATGCAACGTAAAACTTCATTAATGCTGGTGCTCCTCCTGAGCCTCGTCCTCGTTGTCACGCTTGGTTCCGCCTCCGCGAGCCTCGCCGATCCCGGTCAACCAACCACCGCAAACGTCACTCCGGCACAGGGCAAAGCGGGCTATATGGGCTCGGCAGTCTGTCAAGGCTGTCACGCCGATAAATATGCCTCTTTGCAAGAGACCTTACACCCCTGGAAAGTACGGCCCAAAGACGAAGCCAACATTGTAGGCCAATTCCCGGTGGAAATGGATGGTGTCACCTATACGCTGGATGATGTTGACTGGGTGATCGGCGCGCATCCCAAGTGGAAACAGCGCTACATCCACATCGATGACGAAGGCAACTGGCATATTCTGCCTATCCAGTGGAATATCGCCACACAGGAGTGGGTGCCCTACAACCATGCGGGCGATTACCGCGATGGCTGTGCGGGCTGCCACACCACGGGCTATGACGTAACCACCAAGACCTGGAAAGAGCCCGGAATTCAGTGTGAAGCCTGTCACGGCCCCGGCCAGGACCACGTGGCCGGCGGCTTCCTGGGCGACCCTGGCCAGCGTCAGATCTACGCCAAGGCCGATCCTGAAGTCTGCGGCGCCTGCCATACCCGCGGCAAGACGAAAGACGGTCAGTGGGGTTGGCCTGAGGGCTATGTGCCCGGCGGAGATGTACACATCACCGACATCTACGATGTGACTACATCGGCCGCCAAGTGGTGGTACGACAACCCCGATGATGCCAACGACCCCTACCATGCCAAAAGCCACCACCAGCAGTATCCCGAATGGAAGGCTTCGCGGCACGCGACGGCAGTAGACACCATCAAGAATAATTCGCATGCCCAGGACTTCTGCCTGAACTGCCACTCGCAGGACTACCGGGATGATCCGGACAACGTGACCGTGGAGACGGCCGAATTCGGCGTCACCTGCAAGACCTGCCACCTGAGCCATGAGAACGGCACGGTGGGCAGCC
>JAJRXO010000108.1 GCA_024276255.1 Chloroflexota bacterium
CGGCATGATTGGTTTCGGCCTGTGGCTGTGGCGGCGGCCTGCTGCCCGGCGAGCCCGATCGCTGTGGCTGCCCCTGGGCCTGTTCCTGGCAGCCGTGATCAGCCTGCCCCTGATCCGCGAGTTGATCCACGAAAGCGTATTTCTGCGCGGGCGTTACATTCTCTCCACCCTGCCGCTGGTGGCCTGGATGATGGCGCAAGGCTGGGCCGAACTCAGCGCCCGTTTGTGGCCGCACACGCGCAAGCTGCTGGCCGCCTGGCCCGTTGTCCTGAGCATTGGCCTCATCCCTACCCTGATCATCCCCGCCTATGCCCCCCCGCCACCGCAGCCCTCGGCCTCCGAAAACGAGGTGTTCGCCCGTTTCGATGACGTGGCCGAATTGTTGCACTACGAAATCTGGCCCGAAAAGGGCGTACAGGTCGGGGCTGGCATGGCCGTCACCCTCACCTGGCGCGTGCTGAGGCGCACCGAGCGTCCCTACACGCTGGCCATCCATCTCATTGGCGCCGGTCAGCAGAGCTATGGTAGCATCACCACCTATCCCGGCGACGGCAATGCCGCCACCACCGTATGGCAACCGGGTGCCGTGTTCAGCGAAACCTACTGGCTGGTGGTTGAGGATAACGGCCCCACACCCACCGGCGGACACGTGGAAGTCAGTCTGTTTGATGACATCGACCACCGAGCCCTGCCCGTCTTCGATCCGCAGGGACAGCTGGCAGGCGAGGCAGCACGATTTGGTCATCTGCGCATCGACGCCCCCGATCGTCGCCCCGCCCCACCGCCAACCCGCCCCCTGGCCCGCTTTGGCGATGCCATTGCCATCACCGCCGCCCGCACCGCATCGCTGACCTATGCCCCGGGCTGGTCGCTGCCAGTGCTGCTGCGATGGCAGGCCCTGGCGCCGGTTTCCCAGGAAATCAAACTCTCGATACAATTACTCAACCAGCAGGGCCAGCAGGTGGCCGGCAACGACGGGCCGGTCAGCCCCGATCTGCCGCCCGATTTGTGGCGGGCCGGCGACCAGTTGCACGCCACGCGCTGGTTGCGGTTGCCTGACGATCTCCCCGCCGGCACCTACACCCTGATAGCAACTTTCTATCGCACAGCCGATCTACAACGCCTGCCCGCGGTCGATGCTGCGGGATGGGCGCTGCCCGCCGATGCATTTGTCATTGGTGAAATATCGGTTACAAACTCTTCCTTCACCCCGCAATAGAAGCAGCCTTATGGATCAACCCTTTCAGCCTATCGCATATCTTCGCATGCTGCGCCGACGCTGGTTGCTCATCGTCCTGCCCGTGGCTGTGGCATTGCTGATCGCGATCGCTTACAGCATCCTCAGTCCCACGCGCTACACGGCCACCGCCACCCTGGTGGCGCCCACGCCACAACTGGTATGGCGCTGGGACAACAATGTGTATGATGTCGTGGATCTGCGCTTTGATTGGCGTGCCGAAGTGATGCCCCTGATCATGACCACCGACCTGGCGACCCGGGCCCTGACCAAGGTCGTCGATCAGCTCGACAGGCCGCTGACCGCGGAAGCATTGTTGCAGGCCACGAAGACTCGCCAGGGGAGCGGCAGCCTATTTAGCATCAGCGTCAGCGCGGCCACAGCCCATGATGCCATGCTGCTGACCAATGCCATGGCAGAGGCTCTGCCAGCCGCGGTGGCCGACTATTACGGCGGCACCGAAGATCAATACACGCAGGCCCTGGCCACGGCCCAGGAGCAATTCGAGACCCTGGATGCAGAACTGGTTGATTTTCGGGGAAAAACAGGCATCAGCCTGGGCTTTAACGGCGAGATCACAGCGCGTGGGAATGATGAGCTCTTCGGCGCTCACAGCGAGATCAAACAGGAATTGACCCTGGTCAATTCATATCGCGCCGCCCTGCAAACCACCATTGACCGTGTCGACATGGTGCTGCAACAGGCGCAGACCGGAGATAAACCCAACATTACCCTGCTGGACATCCCCGAGCTGAGCACCTACGCCAGTTACGAAAACCTGCTGCAGATCGCTGACCAGCAGGGAACCGCCGCCCTCATCGCTGCCCTGCAGGATCTGCGCCAGCGCATGGAGACAGACCTGCAGGCTCTGACAGAAAGCGCCCTGGCCAAACAATATGAAACCGCCAACCTGCTCAAGCAAATGGAAGACATCGTGCGGGACCGCGGCGTGTGGCAGGAATCGGTGGTTACACTCAAGCGTAAGCAGATCGAGCTGGAAATGAAACGTATCGTCGAAGGCGCCCGCGTGAAAATCGTCGACAGGGCTGTGGAACCGGCGAAGCCGTCACAACCCAAATGGCTCTTCAATCTGTTGGTAGCCGGTAGCAGCGGCCTGCTGGCCGGGCTGTTTCTGGCCGTCGCCTCCATATATCTGAGTGAAAGCGAACATTGAACCCCGTGTATGGGGTCGTGCTGTGCTCGTGGCCCTGGTGCTCGTCCAGGCCGCATTGTGGTGGTGGCTGACGCCGCCCTGGGCGGCACCAGATGAACCCGGCCATTTTCTCTATACCCAACAATTAGTCTCGGCCCCCGACGCTGATCTGGAAGCAGAGCTGGGACGTAGCCTGTGGGAAACCCGGTGGTGGCAATACAATCATCTCGACCCGCCCCCTGCCCCGCCCACAAGGCTGACCAGCGATCCCACACTGGCAGCCAGCGGTTCCCAAATCGGTCAGGAGCCGCCGCTCTTTTACGCCCTGGCCGGGCGCTGGTGGTCGCTGAATCCCGTGATGGCGAATAGCTCCCCCGCCGTTCAGTTACGCTGGCTGCGCCTGGCCAGCCTGCTATTGCGTCTGCTGACGCTGGCAGTCATCCTGCTGGGTCTGAACGCCACCATCGCCACTGAGGAGCAACGGCTGGGCGCCGCCCTGCTGGTGGGGTTATTGCCCATGGTGGGGTTTATCGGCGGCAGCCATAATAACGATGTGCTGTCCATGCTGTGGGGCAGCCTGGCCTTTCTGGCGGTGCTGAGGGCCAGGCATGCACCCAGCCAGGCGCTGGCCACGCTACTGGTGCTGGTCGGCCCCCTGTGGGTAGATCGGAATCTGTTGTTTTTATGGCCGTTCGCGGCTCTGTGGGCTCTATTCACGTGGACGCAGCGTCGATCGCTGAAACGGGCCGCCTTACTGGCCGTCGGAATCACCATGTTCATTGTGCTGCTGCCCAATCCCCGCTGGGCCAGCGGCTGGCGACGCACATCACCCGCCATGCCCAGCCGCGATCAGGGTATGCTGCTTCTGCCGCAAACGCCCACGCCCTTCCACCTGGCGCAAACCCTCAGCGACAAAACAGTGGTCTTGCTGCGAGATCAGCCCCTACGCTTGCAAGCCATCGTGGCCGAGCCCAACGGCTCGTTGCGGCTGCGCATTGGCGACGACGCACACAGGGCCGAGATGATTTGCAGCCGTTCCCCCTGCGCCCTGCAATTCACCGTCTCCCCTGACGCCTCCTATATTCACATCGAGATCGGCTCTGCCCAACCGCCGGTGCATTTTCGTCTGTCATTGCGCGACATGGCTGATCGAGAGCTGCTGTTCAACGGCGACGGCAGCCAGCCCGCCACCTGGGGCAACGCACTCTTCCCCTGGCTTGAGCGCCATCTGCCCGTACCGGCGGAGTTCTTCGATCGGGCGCTGGCCCCCTCGGCCTGGGACGCCGTCTCACAATTACGCTATGGTCTCTTTGCCGGTTTTATGTGGCTGAGCTTCTGGGGATGGTTCGGCTGGCTGAGCCGGCCCTATCCCTGGTGGATGATGGGCCTGTGGCTATTGCTGAGTACAGCAGCGGCCTGGGGCCTGGGCCATCGTCTGCTGGATTTATTGCCCCGGCTACGCCAGCATCGGCTGCATACGGGCGATCGACTCGTAGCTGCCGCCATGCTTGCCACGGGATGGTTGCTGCTACAAATCGCCCTCCCCATGGTGGGCCAGGCCTGGCAACCGCAGGGGCGTTATTTATTGCCCGGCATCCTGCCCCTGGCCATCCTGCTATATGAAGGCTGGCGCTCGGTGTGGCCCCGGCGTTATTTGTCGATATTTTGGCCGGTGATGACGATGATCCTGTTGCTGGCCAATGTGGTGGCATGGAAAGTGGTGGGGAACTGAGCCTAGCCCAGCACATGATGCGTCCGTAACACCCGCCGGGTATGGGTTTCGGAGCGCAACACCAACGAATGCGTGCTCGCTTCCGACCGGGCATAGCTCACGCCTTCCAGCAACGCCCCATCCGTGATGCCGGTGGCCGCGAAGAATATCTCATTGCCCGTCACCAGATCATCCTGGCAGAAGACCCGCTCCAAATCCAGCCCGGCCTGGATGACGGCCTCGTGCTCCTGCACCGATTGAGGCGCCAGCCGTCCCAGCATGTGGCCGCCGAGGGCCTTGATGGCGCAGGCAGCGGTCAATCCCTCGGCTACCCCGCCCACGCCCATCAGCACATCAATGCGATTGTCGGGTATAGCGGCCAGAATGGCACCGGCGATATCGCCTTCGTTATGGAGGGAAACACGGGCGCCGGCCATGCGGATCTCTTCGATCAGGTCGTAGTGCCGCGGGCGATCCAGCACGAAGACCACCAGATCACGGATATCCTTGTTTTTAATACGGGCGACGAGGGCCAGCGTCCAGGCGGCGGGGGCATCCAAACATTCGGGCACGAGGGCCTGTCCCACATTGCGATCCACCACGATCTTCTCCATGTACGCGGCCGGGGCCAGGGGTTACATGGTGCCGCGCGGGGAAACGCCCACCACCGAGATCGCCCCACCTCGTCCCTCGATCAGCAAATTGGTGCCGTCGATTGGATCAACCACCACATCCATATCCGGCCCCAGGCCGTTGCCCACGTGATTACCCGTGTCAAGGGGCGAATGGACGCCGCTCTTGGCTTCCTCGCCCACCACGATCACGCCGTTCATATTCAGTTCATTCAGGGCGCGCAGCATGGCCTCAGTGGCGGTGTCGTCAGCCGCGTGTCGCTGGCCCAGGCCCATCCAACGCCCGGCCGCCAGTGCGGTCTCCTCCGTCACACGTGCCAGGTCAAGATGCAAATTGTGCTGTAATCGTCGTGCCATCAGCCTTTCTCCTTGCTCACAGCAACAGGGGCGGTTTCAAAATCTTCCACACCCTGCAAATAACGCTCAGCCTGCCAGCGCATCATGCCACCATCCAGAATGCGCAAATGGCGGTAGCCCTGCTGGCGCAGGGCCGCGGCGGCACGGCGACTGCGGCGGGCGGTTCGGCATACGAGGACGATCTCCTGCTCACGCGGCAGATCATGTCGCCCCTTGAGCAGGGCGGGCAACGGTACGTTCTGCGCCTGGGGGATGTAACCGTGGCGATA
>JAJRXO010000109.1 GCA_024276255.1 Chloroflexota bacterium
GCGCCCTGGCTGCCCATCGCTCTGCGACAGGCGCTGCATCCGCCGGTGCCGTCATGGCGCCAGGCTGTGAGTTGGGGTGAATTGGCCGTCACCATGCTGCGCCAGGGCAGCGTGGCCCTGATCTTTGGCCAATCCATCAGTACAGATCGCTGGTGGCCCGTGGGCTTATTGCTTCTGGGCGTGGTCCTTTTACCGTTGCTGGGCCGCGGTCGCAAGCGAGAAAAGTTAGCAGGTTGGTTATTGGCAAGTGGCCTGGTGGGACCGTTCCTGCTTATCTTCGTTACGTCTCAGCTGCTGTCCCCATTGTATCATGTACGCTATGTCAATCTTTACAGCCCGTTTTATGTGATTTTGCTGGCCGCGGGCTGGTACCGGATCAGCGGCTTTGGGTCGGCGGCGCGGCCGCGGCGGCATGTGTTGCTCACCGTCGCCTTCCTGATCCTGCTGCTGATCCCCACCGCGCGCAGCCTGCAAGGTTACTGGCACAATCGCTTTGCCTATGAAGCCGCAGATGATCTGCGGGGGGCAGTGCAGCACATCGCCGATCGCCTGGGCCCGCGAGATGCCATCCTGGTGAATGCGGGCTATCTTTATCCCGCCATCCTATTCTACTGGCCCGAAGACATCGGCTGGGTGGGACGGCTCAGCAATTATCCCCCGGCTAGTCCTCTGCAAGGCGCCATCGTGATCACCACCGGACACATCGATGGCGATCCGAACATCGGCTGGGGCGATCCCGCCAGTGATTTTTACGCCATCGATCACGAGACCGCGGCCGCGCAACTCAAACGGGTCTTTGATGATTTTAATACGGTATGGCTGCTGCGCGGCTACGACACCGTCAATGATCCCGATGGGTTTATCCGGCAGTGGCTGCAAGCCCACGGTGAGCTGATCGAAGACACGGTGTTTGCCGGGCAAACTTATGTGCGCGTGCAGGGCTGGCGCACCGTGCTCCATGAGAGAACGGCCATCCCCCCCCTTGCCCATCGCCTGACAGACGAATTCAACAATGGCATTCAATTGCTGGGATATGACCTCAGCCCCGACCCCCCGGAACCGGGGCGAGCCCTGCGCCTGACCCTGTATTGGCGGGCAGACGGCCCCAGCAATCGTTCGTGGAAGGTTTTTAATCAGCTGCTGGATACGCAGTGGCAGGTTCATTCCCAGGCCGATGCCCTGCCACTGACCGGCAGACATCCCACCACGCAGTGGCAGACGGGCGAGATCGTAGAATCCACCTTCATTCTGCGCGTCCCGGCCGATCTACCCCCTGGCGAATATCGTCTGATCAGCGGTTTTTACGATGAAAGCAACGGTGAACGCCTGCCACTGACAAATGGTGACGACTTCATCACCCTGCAAACGTGGCAATTGCCCCCTTGATTAAACCAACAATTGCTCATGCGCCCAGCGCCCGACGGCTTCGAGATAACTATACGCGGAAAGCTCCGGCATACCCTGCATCAGCTCGGCGCGCACGGCCTGTACCAGGTCCAGGCGGGGATGTTCGATCGCCAGGGAACTGATGGTCTGGGGACTGAGTATCTCTGTCAGCTCCACGATCACGGGCGGGGTGGCGGGGGTGGGATAGTGATGCAGAATGCGTTCTTTGCGCACGGTGATCGCGCGTATATTCGGAGCCACGCGGTGCAAATACTGTAACAGCATGTCTGGGCGGGTGAGTAAATGATCGGGCGCAGGCAGAGAACAGGATAATGCCTGAGCCAGCATGGCCATGGCCTCCTGGCCCAGAGGAAAAGGGATGAGCTCGGCTTCGTCTTCCAGCCAGCATTCGAAAGGGCCTTCGCGGGTAATAAAGCGCTTGAACTTGAGGGCCTCGCCGCGCAATTTCACATTCACGCGGGTCTGCGGACACCACAAATACACATCGACCGAAGGGATAGGGCTTTGATACCAGAGGGGAAGTTGCGCAACCCGGCGGCGCAGGGCCGTGGGAATATCGCCAAAGCCTCGCCATTCCCAGTGTTGTCCAAACGCCATACCAGCCTCCTATTCCGACCTGTAAAAAGCTGCCGACATGTCGCCGACGAATTGTGGGAGATCCGTATGCCCCAATACCTGCCTTACGGCAGCAGCTTCGCCTGTGTGATACCAATAATGATAGATGTTTCGCAGCAACATGGTACCCACCGATTCAGCCACCGGTTGTCCGCGCCACAACAGGTGCTGACTCAGGTCAGCTGTTTGCAGGGTATCGAGATACGCGTCCGCTGTCTCAGTGATCTCGTGCCAGGCCTGCCACATCTCATCCCAGGGCGGCGTGCTGGCAGGTTTGCCCGTGCCCACCAGATCTTTGAGGTGCGGCGCCAGCTTGATTCCCTGGGCCAGGCGCACCCAATAAAAATTCTCCTGGCTGGCCAGATGCCCCACCATCCAGCTGAGGCAATTCATGGGCATAATGCGTTTCACGGCTTCTTCAGGGGTGACGCCCGCGAAGCCACGTACGAATTCACTGCGGGCAAAGCGAAGTTGGATTACCAGGGGGTGTGTCATGATTGTTCTCCTTTCAGTCGTGTCGACGGCCTTCCAGGCCCAGGATGCCATGCCAGATGCCGCGCAAACGGGCACGCGCGGCGGCCCCGCGCCAGGCGCGCAGGGCATCCCATGCCACACGGGCATGAGCGCGTAATACGGCAAAGCGGTTTTGGCGCCACTGAGCAGCGGTGAGATAACGCCGATGCAGCAGCAAGGTGTTGCGGCCCACGTAGTAGCTGGCAATCACCCCACCACCGGTGGCGCTGAGATGATGATAGACGCGGGCGTCAGGTACATAAATACACTTCCAGCCAGCAGCCTGCAGGCGCCACGCCAGATCCACGTCCTCCAGATACATGAACAGGCGCTCATCGAAGCCCCCCACCTGATCCCAGGCCTGACGCCGATACGCGGCCGCGCCTCCACAGGCCCCGAAAACCCAGCGATCCTCGTCGTACTGGCCCTTGTCTTCCTCCCACACGCCGCGATTTTGCGGCATAAAGGCCTCGTCGAGGATGTCCCCGGTCGCATGCAGCACCTGTCGACGATCAAATAGCAGCATTTTGCTGGCAGCAGAGCCCGCTTCAGGATGAGCTTCCAGCGCCCGGCACAACGCTTCCAGCCATTGCGGCTCGACTTCGGTATCGTTGTTGAGCATGACCAGCACATCAGCCGTGGTCATGGCAGCCCCGCGATTGCAGGCGACCACAAAACCGTAGTTTTTCTCCAGGGCCAGCACCCGCACCCCGGGATACTGCCGGCGCAGCATCTCCAGCGAGCCATCCGTAGATCCATTGTCCACAACGATGATCTCAAAATTATCGTGTGTTTGCGCCCGCAAACTGTCGAGGCACACCCGTAAATGATGGGCCCCGTTCCAGTTGGCAATAATGACTGCGGCAGAAAGCATGGCTGGGTTCAGGAAGTGATGGTCGTGCCCAGAGGGCGTTCGGGATCAGTCAAATGCTGTTGCAATTGACCGGCGATCTCACCTGAAAGGATGTGTATCTGCAGTGCGGGCATGTGTTGCAACAGACGGGCCATGATGGCGATCTTACTCTCCATGCCTCCCGTGACATCCACGCCATGAGAAGCGCCCAGGGCCGGCATCAGTGTCGGCAGCTCATCCAGGCGCAGGTGGGGAAGGGGGCGCAGGTGCGGATGTTGCACGGGGTCGGCCGGGTATACACCATCCACCTTACCCACCAGGGTGATATGGGCGGGATATAAAAAGGGCGCGATGGCAGCCAATACCTGTTCGGTAGAGATGATGGTGCCCCCGCGCTGTTCGTCGAAGGCCACATCGCCGAATAAAACGGGCGTCAGGCCAGCTTGCAGCGCCTTCCGTACGGGCTGCAGATGAAAGGAGTCGATCTCGCCATCTCGGCAGGTGGCCAGCGCCGAGGGAGCGAAGCTGATAGCGGGGATGCCGGCCTGCAGCAACGCGGCCAGCACCAGTCGATGTAATTGAGCGGCTATGTAGCCGGTATGAACAAAGCCCCACCATCCCTGCGCATCGTACACGCCCTCACGAGTGCGATATTGTTTGCCCACCACATGGCCATAGCTGCCGCTACCGTGCGAGATTATCCACCGCCGCTGCGGATGTTCAGCCTGCGCCGCAGCGATCTCGCGGGCCAATCGCTGCAAAATCAGGGGTCGAGGGGTAAGGGGGCGTGTCTTGTCGGTGATGAGACTACCACCGAGCTTAACGAAGTGCAGGTCCATCGCCACCATTCTAGCCGCAGCGGGCGTTTCTGTCCACCTGGGAGATAGCAAGATGTGAGGGTGGTATGACTTCCATCATTGCCTGAAGTTAGAAAATGTGTCATACTTATGCGGCAGTTGTTGCCACTGGTTGCACTGCCTGCACCATCGACACAATACAACCAGCACAAACCAATATAACTTCTTCTTAGGAGAGATAAAACCATGACATTACGAGTTGGCATCAATGGTTTTGGCCGTATCGGCCGCCAGGTATTCAAAGCAATCGAAGAAAGATACGACGGACAGATCGAGGTGGTTGCCATCAACGATCTGGTCGACACCAAAACCAACGCGCATCTGCTGAAATATGATTCCACCTATGGTCGTTTTGATGCTGATATCAGCGTCGACGGCAACGATCTCATCGTCAATGGCGAACGGATCAAGGTCTTTGCAGAACGGGATCCGGGCAAATTGCCGTGGGGCGATGAAGGCGTGGATATCGTGGTGGAATCGACAGGTATTTTCCGTAAACGCGAGATGGCTGCCAAGCATCTGATTGGCGGCGCCAAAAAGGTGATTATTTCTGCTCCGGCGCCCGATCCCGATTTCACGGTGGTGCTGGGCGTTAATCAAGATAAGTACGATCCGGCCCAGCATACCATCATCTCCAATGCATCCTGCACAACCAACTGTCTGGCCCCGGCCGCCAAGGTGGTCAACGACAATTTCCACATTCTCAAGGGTCTGATGACCACGGTGCATGCCTACACCAACGATCAACGGATCCTGGATCTGGTGCACAAAGATCTACGTCGCGCCCGCGCTGCCGCCCAGAACATCATCCCCACCACCACCGGCGCAGCCAAAGCCGTGGGCCTGGTGATCCCCAGTCTGCAGGGTAAATTCGACGGCATTGCCATGCGCGTGCCCACGCCCACAGTCTCGATTGTGGATTTCACGGCGGTGGTGGAAAAACCCACCACGACCGAGGAATTATTGGCGGTTTTTCGCGCCGCGGCCGATGGCCCCATGGAGGGCATCCTGGGCGTATGCGATGAACCGCTTGTCAGCACGGACTTCAAAGGCGATACCCGCTCCTCGATCATCGATGCCGGATCCACCCAGGTGCTGGATGGCGATCTGGTCAAAGTCGTATCCTGGTACGACAACGAATGGGCTTATTCCGTTCGTGTGGCCGATCTGTGTAAGTTCATCGCCGATCAGGGCCTGTAAAATAACCCGGCATCTACCTGTTGATCGATGCCCACGCACATATCCGTGCTGCCGCACGGCATCCACCCCAGACAACGAAGGTCGGGGATGCGGGATTCTGCTCCCATGTAGCCGCTCCTCGACCTTTTTGTTCATGACGATTAGCACGTCAGAAAACATACCATGAACAAGAAAACCCTTCGCGATTTCGACCCCCGGGATAAACGCGTGCTGGTGCGTGTGGATTTCAATGTGCCGTTGGATGAACACCAGCAGATCACAGACGACACCCGTCTGCGCGCGGCCCTGCCCACATTACAGAATCTGCTCGGTCGCGGAGCCAGCCTGGTGCTGATGTCGCACCTTGGGCGCCCCAAAGGGCACCCTGATCCCCGCCTCAGCCTGGCGCCGGTCAGCCACGCACTGCAAACGCTGATGCCCGAGGCCAGGGTGCGTATGGCCAACGATGTGATAGGCCCGGATGTGGAAGTGCTGGTGCACGCACTGGAGCCGGGCGATGTATTGTTGCTGGAAAACCTGCGATTTCATCCCGGCGAAAAGGCCGGTGACGTTGGCTTCGCCGCCACCCTGGCCAGCTATGGCGATGCCTACGTGAATGATGCATTTGGCACCTGCCACCGCGCCCACGCCTCGATGGTGGCTGTACCGCAGGCAATTCGCGCCCGCGGCGGGCCAGTCGTGGCTGGTTTGCTGGTGGAAAAGGAAATCAATTATCTGGGGCAGGCCGTGAGCCACCCCGAACGCCCCTTTGTGGCCATCCTGGGCGGAGCCAAGGTCAGCGACAAAATCGGCGTCATCCAGAATCTCTTGCCCAAAGTTGATGCGCTGCTGATTGGAGGCGGGATGGCGAATACGTTTCTGGCCGCCCAGGGCAGGGAGCTGGGACGCTCGCTGGTCGAGCGAGAAGCGCTGGATACCGCCCGCGAGCTACTGCAACAGGCGAGCGATCGTCTGCACCTGCCGGTGGATGTCGTGGTCGCCGATAAATTCGCAGTCGATGCACAGGCCAAGATCGTTAATGTGGATGAGATCCCGACCACAGGCATGGTGCTGGATGTGGGCCCGGCGACAGTAGCAGCCTTTCAACAGGTGCTGGCCCCGGCCCGCACCGTGGTTTGGAACGGGCCTCTGGGCGTATTCGAATTTCCCCGTTTTGCCCAGGGCACATTTGCCATCGCCCATACATTGGCCGATTTACAAAACGCCACCACCATCGTGGGCGGCGGTGATTCGGCCGCGGCGATTGCCCAGGCAGGCCTCAGTGATCGCGTCAGCCACGTTTCTACCGGAGGCGGAGCCTCTCTCAGCTATCTCGAAGGCAAGGAATTGCCCGGGATCGCAGTTCTGGATGCCGTATGAGCTGGCGACAACGCTTCCGTAAATTATTTGCTCCTCCCAATGAGGAGCGGTTTTCCCGGCGCTCGTACTGGGTGCGCGTACGCTGCCAGCGCTGCGGTGAGATCCTTTCGGCGCGAGTTGATTTGCAGAACGATCTCAGCTTCGATTATGGCAGCCAGGAATATCGCGTGCATAAAGTCATCGTGGGGAGCGGCGAAAATCGTTGTTTTCAGCGTATCGAGGTTCAGATGCGCTTTGATAAACAAAAACGGCTTGTCGACATCGACGTTCATGGCGGCGAAGAGGTAAAAACACCCATCGCATGACGTCGACCCATTATCAGGAAGTGAGGTAGTTCAGTTATGAAAGCGCAAGTAAAGCTCGTGATAGTAGCAATCAGCTCGTTGTTGTTGACTGCATGGTTGGCACAGGCACCGATCCATGCTTCCATGTTTCTGTCATCGCCCCCGCCCACATCGACGTTTCGTTCACTATATTGGCCCATGATCTGGGGTACGTCACAAGAGACGCCAGAACCGGAGAAAACTCCCGACCATGCCATGTACCTTCCTCTACGCATTCCCTAATCAATACAACATCCGACCATGAACAATCGAAGACCAATCATTGCCGGCAACTGGAAGATGAACAAGACCATCGCCGAGGCCGTGACGCTTATACGCGACATCCGCTCCGGCGTACGAGAGATCATGACCGTGGAGACGGTGGTCTGCCCCCCCTTTGTGGCTCTATCCGCCGTTGCGGAAGTGCTGAGTCACAGTCATATCGCGGTGGCAGCGCAAAATGTTTTCTATGAAGAAAGCGGCGCTTTCACCGGCGAAATCTCCGCCCCGATGCTGGAAGGCCTGGTGGATTACTGCATCATCGGCCATTCCGAGCGACGCAACATCTTTGGCGAAAGTGATGAGTGGGTGAATAAAAAGGCAAAAGCCCTGCTGGCCCACGGCATCATCCCCATTATCTGTGTGGGTGAAAGCCTGGAGCAGAATCAGGCCGGAGAAACAGATAGCTTTGTGCGGCAACAGGTGACGGCGGCCCTGGCTGGGCTGAATGCCGATCAGGTCGCCAGCCTGGTCATTGCCTATGAGCCGATCTGGGCCATTGGCACCGGCCTGACGGCCACGCCGGCCGAGGCCAACCGCATTATCGGTCTGACCATCCGTGGTACGATTGCCGATCTCTATGGCGAAAATACCGCCCAGGCGGTACGCATTCAATATGGCGGCAGTGCCAAACCGGCCAACATTGTTGAATTGATGATGCAGCCGGATATCGATGGAGCGCTGGTAGGCGGCGCCAGCCTGAAAGCAGATTCATTTGTAGATATGGTACGTAAAACCGCCCAGCTCTATCGCTAAGGCCATGCCCGCCACCTATTCCTGGACCCCGCTTTTTTCCAGCCTGGCTCTTCTCGTTGCCTTGTACTGGGTCAGCCGCAAGCTGGCCCAGTCTTTTGTTATGACATTTTATTATCTCACGCGCAATGAACACGCGGCCATGGTGCTGTATGTGTTTTTTGTGCTGCCAGGTACGCTGATCCACGAAACCAGCCACTGGCTGATGGCGCAATTGGTGGGAGTGAAGACGGGCAATGTGAATGTGCTGCCCAAGTTTCAACGCAAGGGGCCCATCCGCCTGGGGTCGGTGGATGTAAAGGGGGGAAATCTACTGCAATTGACACTGGTCGGCATCGCGCCGTTTATGGTGGGCGGTTTATTGACGGCATTGATCAGTTATCGGTTGATTGATTTCGCGATGATAGAGTATTTATGGCAGGATTTCTCCCTGAGCAATCTGTTGGCGCTCATCCATGATCTGCTGCAACAGCCAAACAGTGTGTTGCAGCTCTATTTACTGTACACCGTGAGCGATGCCATGTTTCTGAGTGCCAGCGACGTGACACCCCTGCGCCAGTTTCTGGTCTATGCGGCGATCACGCTGGTCGTATTTCTGGGGCTGGGGCTGATCCCTCCTCATTTGCCAGCCTGGACAGCCTATGTGATTTCCGGCTCCCGCTTCGTGGCGACGGCGTTGAGCGTAGCCCTGATTGTGCATCTGGCACTTTGGGCGCTGTTCGGACTCTTGCAGTTTTTCCTGGAGAAAATCCTGGCCTAAATCAAGAGCGCAGGGCATCGATCAGCATTTCCGCTTCAGCCACGGTTATTGTCCCCTGTTCCACCATATTCAGCACCATCTGCAGTTCCTGGGGCGCGGGTCGAGAAGGTTCGGGGTCAGAAGTTGGTTTGGGGGTGTCGCTTTGCAGGGATTCGAGGATATCATGCACGATGTTGCGCACGGTTGAAGCCAATTGATCTGGTTGGGCCTGCTGCTGCACACCCCCGGCAATCGCGGAGGAAGTGCTGCGGATTTTACTGCCCATATCCCCCAGGGCCTGTTTTATCTCCCCCTGCACCTCATGGATGGCTTTTTGTAGTTCCGCATCAATCAATCCCCGTCGATGACGACTCCACATGCCCGGGCTGTTGATGATCACATCGCTGCCAGCCACAATGTTGAGGTCGGCAGCAGAGGCTTCATCTCCCATGGTAGCCGTCATCAGCCCGCCTTTTTCCGCCGCCAGCGACAAGTCGTTGCCCGTAAACACTTCGCCCGGGGTGCGTACGGCGATCCTCACATTGCCAGTGACCCGTAACACCACAGCTCCCCCGGCGTTGATCCAGTACTTGCCGTTTCTTTTCAATGCACCTGAGAGTTGCACATTGCCCAGCACTTCGGTTGCTGCCAGCGTGGTGCCAGGTGAAACGACTTCCAGGTTGCCTCCCACCCGTTTGATGGCGATTGCATCCTTCACGCTGTTGATCTTGGCATCTCCAGACACTTCTTTAACCTGAATATTTCCGACATGAGCTACGGCAAAGTTGTGTTTGACAATGGCCATCTGCACATCATTGACATTAGTCAGGCTGACATCGCCGCTCACGTCTTCTGTACGCAATGTGCGGACATCAGAGGCCACGAGGTCCCC
>JAJRXO010000110.1 GCA_024276255.1 Chloroflexota bacterium
ATCTCTCTGCGATCAGCCTGGATACGGAGCACATCGAGGCCATTGCCTCGCAATCGGGCATTGCCAACAAGGCCGAGGAAGCCATATTCGTTGCTGGCGACAAGGTGATTACCCTGCACGAGGCCAACGGCGCTGCCGTCAATCCGGCGCCGGTGGGGCATGTATTTGATCTGGCGCTCATGCCCGCGGGCGTCATACCATTTCCCACCATCGAATATCGCATCACCGACGCCACGGATCTGGACACCGTCGGCCGCTTCTGGGTGATCAACTACTTTTATCCCGGCGATAAGGAACTGCGGCCGGCAGTGGATGCCATTGCCCAACGCTATGGCCACGGCCCCACACATGCCCGCATCGACGGTGTGGAACGCCTGCTGCTCCTGCAATACAGGGAAGATGGGATCAGCCTGGTCGATGAGCCGCCGTTGCAATTACGATTGCTGCCAGAGGATCTACGGAACTGGGAGGGTTTGGTACGTCTCGATGATCTGGGCTTCCTGCTGGCGACCGACAAATACCCGCGCACCATACTCGGTTTTGTGGCTTTGCCCTGAAACGCATCGCCTATCGGTAATGGAGAAAGGAGCGAGAAGCGGGAGAAAACGAGCCGAAACATTCGGTTGAGCCGCATATTGGCCATGGCTGACCCCTTTCGGGCGCTGTTGACACCGCGTTTTATCTTGTGATAGAGTGCATTCAACAAAAAATGCTTCTGTATAATTACCGTAACAGCGAAGGATCGACCCGATATAGTCCCGTCAGAGTCAGAGAGATTCACAGATTTTATGGAAGATTGTAGTAAAAGGACCAGAAAACTCAATAATCTGCGCAATCTACGGCTAGATATGGGGTCGTTCGTAGTCACTTATTCACCAGGATAGTTCGGCGCGGGTCACCACGCCCGCACGATTTTTTGTCATTGCTTCCCATTCCCCCAATTGCATGGCAATCCATTTTATCAGTTGCGCTACTATACTAAAGTCAAACCAGGCTCAATCGCTCCTGTCCAACATTGTGCCAGACCTGATTGGGAGCACGAGGGCCATGAGCATCTTTGCCCGGTCGTATGATAGTGAAAATGGGGGAACGGGCCGCGGCAGAGGAATGCGGACGATGTTATTCCATCGCTAATTACATCACGCTCGGATTTCTGGATTAGGGACATGCAATCTGAAGCACCACCTTCATCATCGAATAATCAGCGACGTCTCTTCAGCTTGCTGGTGATTGCGTTTATGGTCGCCGTGAGCCTTGTGGTGCTCTTTCTTCTATTGTTGCGCAGTTCGGCCCGGCCTCGGCCCACGCCGGTGCCCACCAGGCCGCCTGTCCCCACGGCCACGACCATCCCGTCCACCGTGGCCCCGCTGGCCCTGGCCACCGCACTTGCCCCCACCACACCCCCGCCCACCGCGTATCCCAATGTGGCCGCCATTGTCAACGGCGAGGTCGTTGACCGGCAGGCCCTGCAGGTAGTAGCGGGCAGTGATCGGGCCATGGCAGCAGTATTGGGCATGCCCGTTCCTCAGGAAACGGCGCTGGATCGCCTGATCAATGATGTGCTGGTATTGCAGGCGGCCCGTTCGGCCGGCTTCGAAGTGCCGCAAAGCGAAGCCGATCAAATACTCGCCGCTTTTCTGTCCCGGCGGCAGATCTCACAGGAAACGCTACAACAGGCTCTGACCCAGGAGGGGGTGAGTTGGGAAGCCTTCCGCGACTATTTTACCCGCCTGATCACGGTCGATCGCTTCACCCGTCAGCAGGCTGCAGCCATGGACCAGTCGGTGGGACTGTATCTGACATCCCTACAACATCAGGCCCGCATCAGCTATGGTGCTGCTGCCGACATCCCCTTGCCCGCTCCAGCCATTATGCCTGGTCCCACCCCGGTAACCAGTCCCACGGCGACGTCTGAGCTTACGGCTCAGGTTTCACTGC
>JAJRXO010000002.1 GCA_024276255.1 Chloroflexota bacterium
GAGGCCACACCGTTTTCCACTTTGACAGCGATGGAGCATTCGGCGGGACACATAACACAGGCACTATACGTGATACGAGTGCCATCCTGTAGTCGTTTTTTAGCCTCGGCCGCACTGATATGCTGGAAGCCACTGCCTAGCACACTGAGTCCGGCCAGAGCGCCAGCAGAAACGCCTGTAGCTTTGAGAAAGCCTCGACGAGTAATTTTTTGATCCTCGATCATGATTTCCCTCCTTATACCAGGTAGTAGACTTGAGGATGGGTGCCTAGCTCACTCTTCAACTGCATGATGTTAGGCTGGCCAATAAGTTCGGAAACTAGGCTCTCGGGGTCGTTCATGTCTCCGAAATGGGTGGCTCGCCCCATGCAGCTCAGCGTGCAGGCAGGTAACTCCCCTTTTTCAAGACGATGAATGCAGAAGTTGCACTTACGGGCATTGCCGATGGGAGACCCACCCTCTGCACGTACCCGATCTTCGCCATATTCCGGCGAAGGCAACAGTTCGTAAGGCTGACGTTCACCACCTTCGAGATCGCCGTAAAAATAGCCGGAATCGAAGGAACGGGCTGAGTAGGGGCAGGCAGTGATGCAGTAGCGACAACCAATGCACTGGTCGTAGTCGATGACGACAATGCCATCCTCACGTTTCCAGGTGGCATTCACAGGACAGACTTCCACACAAGGGGGATCTTCACACTGCATACAGGGGCGGGGGATAAAAAGGCGCGCCACGTTGGGAAAAGTACCGTGGGTTTCGGTGAGGACGGGGCGATAGGTGATGCCGGGGGGCAGCTTGTTCTCGGTGATGCAGGCCACATTGCAGCCATTACATCCGGTGCATTTGCGCAGATCGATGACCATGGCCCATTTCCGTTGATCCATGGGCTTTTGCAAGGCCCGGCGCAGGTCCTCCATCATGCGTTTGATGATGTGTTCGCCTTCGATGGCCTCTGGTAAGTCCAGCACATCGAACATATCGGTGGTTTGGTCTTGCGGCAGGGGCGCGGCTGCGTGCACGGGTTGTATATCTCCCATGACGGCAGGCGCTACCAGGCTTGCAAAAACCCCGCTGGCGAACTTGGATAGGAAGGACCGACGCGAGGTCTCTGTCACAAAGAGACCGCTTTCGGTTTCGAGTTCCTTGGGCATATTTTTCTCTCCTATAGGCACGAAGTGATGACGGGAAAGATCGAATGGCCACCGTCGTCCCTGGTGTGTGCACCCCAGGATACGACCGCAGCGAGGGCAACCCTCCTCACCAGTATAGCAAGAGAGAAATCCCCACGTAACTGGGGGAGTTCCCAGTTATAGCCTGGGGAAAATCCCAGGTTTTACGCCAGCAGTCCCCTCTGGACAGCAAACCGCACCAACTCAGTGCGGTTGGAAACCCCAAGTTTACGCATGAGATTGCTACGATGAAAATCCACGGTCTTGACGCTGATGAATAGGGTGTCGGCCACCTGTTGATAGGTGTTGCCTTGCGCCAAAAGAATCAGCACCTCTCGTTCCCTTTCTGTGAGGCTGTCGAAAGGATCGGGTAAGCCGCCATGGGCCTGACGGCGAACATCATCGGCCAGAACATCTCCTACTCGCGGATCGAGATAGGTTTCGCCCTGGTAGACGGCGCGAATGGCTTTGATCAAGGTGTCATCTGGCGCCCGCTTGAGCACATAGCCGGCCGAGCCCGCCCGTAGCGCCGGTACGATATACTCCCGATTTTCATGTTGTGTCAAGATAAGAACCCGCGTCTGGGGCGCTACATTCAAAATGGCGTGGGTGGCGGCGAGGCCATCCATGCCCGGCAGGCCAATATCCATGAGTACGACATCGGGATTCAGAGCTTGCACCTGACCCAGGGCCTCAGCAGCATCTGCGGCCTCACCCACGATATCGAAATCGTGGTGCAGTTGCAAGAGGGCGTGAATGCCTGCCCGCACGATGGCGTGATCATCGACGATGAGAATGCGAATCATGGCTGCTCTCCTTGTTCTACAGGTAGGGTGACACAAAGGCGTGTGCCCTGACCGGGCGTGCTTTCGACGGTCAACTGACCGCCCAATAATGTGGCGCGTTCTTGCATTCCCAGCAAACCCCAACCGCGGCGAGTGGTCGTAGCCAGGGTCTGTTCCACCGCCATACCAATGCCATCATCCGCCACAATTAGTTTAATCCAATTCTCTTCTCTGTGCAGCGACAACAGCACACGTTGCGCCTGGGCGTGCTTGCAAATGTTGGTGATAGCTTCCTGGCCGACGCGGAAAAGTGCTGTCTCCACCGACTTTGGTAAACGCTGCTCATCGCCGAACGTCTCGAATGCCATCTGGATTCCCCGCGGGGTGAGACGGTCCTCTGCATACCAATGCAGGGCGCGCACCAGCCCCAGATCGTCCAACAGGCTGGGCCGCAAGTCGTAGATGATGTTTTGCAGTTCTTTGACTGTGCCACTGGCCGAGAGTTTGAGCCGGTTGATGAGGATGGGGATCTGATCGGGCGCCTGGGCAAGGGCGGTGTCCACCGTGTTCAGGCCGAAGACAAGGGCATTGATCGATTGACCAATGCCGTCATGGAGCTCGCGGGCAATCCGGCGGCGCTCTTCTTCCTGGGCCTCTATCGTCTGCTTCAGTAACTCGCCGCGCATTTGCTGCCGCTGCTGTAACCTTTGCCAAAGGCGAGCATTCTCGAGGGCAACGCCGATCTGTTGGCCGATAGCTGCCAGTAGACGCAGTTCCGCATCATCGAAGATCTCCTTCTTTGCGGCGGCAACGCTGAGGATGCCCAAGGTCTTATTGCGGCTGCGGATGGGTACGGCGGCATGGCAGGCAAGGTGATTTTGTCCTTCTAGGACTTGATGAACCAGGCAACGATGGTCTGTGGCATCGACCACGAGCACTTTATTGTGAGTCAGGACGGCGCCACACAGGCATTCGGGAAAAGCAGACGACTGATCTATCTCCAGGCCTTGCTGGGCGGCAATACGCGTACTCCCGTCTTTATGTAAGAGGAGCACCCAGCCTACGGCCAATCCCAAGGCAGCCAGCGCTTGCTGCAAAGCCCTTTGCAGAAGTTCGTTGGGAGTCAGGGGCTCGCTCAGAGCAGCGGCCAATGTATTCAGTGCGTGCAATTCGCGGTAGCGGAGACGGAGCTCATGTTCGCGCGCTTTGCGCTCGCTGATATCACGGGTGAACCAGGCAAGGGCACGAGTGCCCTGATAATTAACAAGGGTGCCGGTGGTTTCCAGAACATGTACATGGCCGCTGCGATCGGTGAGTAAAATTTCAGTTGGGTCTTTTCCTGCCTGATTGGCGCGAATCTGCTGCCAGGTAGTGCGGGCCAGGGAAAGGGAATGGGGATGCAAGACGCTGGCCGCATTCATGCCGATCAATTCCACCGGCTCGAATCCGGACAGACGAGAGAAGGTTTCGTTGACAAAGAGAAATGTCCCTTCGGCCTCTCCTTCGTCACAGATCAGGGCGATGCCCTCGCCCACGGTGCTGGCAGCGGCCAAGAGGTCGCGATATCCGGCTTCGGAACTTTGCAACTGTTGGATTGCGCCTTGGATCTCAGCTGCCATCTGATTAAAAGCCATAGCCAGATCGCCCACCTCGTCACCGGGAGGCAGATCGATGCGTTCGTCCAGCCGTCCCCGTCCCAAGCGCTGCACCCGCCGCGTCAGTTCGCTGAGCGGGTAGGTGGCCATGCGGCTAAAGCCATAGGTCACTGTGGCTGCGAGCAGACAGCCCACTGCGGTTAGAAGCAAAATAATGCGGGTGATTTGGCGCTGTGTGGCCGCAATCCGAGCCTGGCTAATGCCCACATGCACTTCGGCAGGGAAGCCATCCAAAGGTCGATAGCTGAAATCCCGCACCAGTCCGTTCTCGGTCATGAGCAAACGACCTTTCTGAGCCACGAGATCGCTCGGGTTCAACGTGTGTAGGAGATCGGCGGGAAAGCCATGGGGAAAGGTGTGGATAATGGGGGTTTGGGGACCGAAGGCGTAAGCGTAGACCACTTCGTCATTATTATGGATGGTTGCATTCAGGGTTTCCTGAATGGTAGCTAGATCATCTTCGACCAGGGCATTGGCTACACTTTCGCCCAGGGCCAGGGTCAAGGTGCGACCC